>JBHHVV010000113.1:0-1510 GCA_046754445.1 Candidatus Nitrosopumilus sp. | reverse complement strand
TCAAATATATCAAAGACTGATTTTTGTCAGATTTTTTTGAATAATTACTTTGAACAAATAACCAACAGATCTATTAGCAGGAATTGATCTTTTTGCTACATGTCAGAGAATCAAAAAGAATGGTGGATAGGATTGCCAAATGAACTTCAAAAAGACATCGAATTAGAAGAATAAAATCAAAAAGCCATCTAAAGAGGCAATCTGACGGTAAAAGTAGTAGGATCATTAGTCACAGATATAGTTCCACCATGTTGTTCAATTATGCTTTTACAGATTACAAGACCTAATCCAGTACCAGTGTTTTTGGTAGTAAACATAGGCTCAAAAATTTTCTCCATATGTTCATCCAAGACACCAGGGCCAGAATCCTTTACACGTATTGTTACAAATTCAGAATCTGTAGATACAGACACATCAACTTCTCCTTGTCCATCTAATGCATAAACAGCATTATTTATCAAATTAGACATTACTCCTTCAATCTTTCTAGAATCACAATTCAAAGTTACATCATTTTCAGGCAAGTTGATCATTATACCATATGAAGACTTTACATGATTCATTGACAATCTAAGAATACTCAAAAAGGATGATTTTTTCTTTTTGATTTCAGTGGCTCTTGCAAAATCCAATACGTCTTCAATTATTCTGTTCATATCAAAAATTGAATTTTGTAATCGAAACCATTTTTCTTTATCTTTGGAATCTAATTTTGAAAGTATTTCAGGGGTTAACATATCAGCATACGTATGCATTATTGTCAAAGGATTTTTCAAATCATGTGCCACTCTACTTGCCATAGTTCCTATAGTAGCTAATCTTTCAGATTTTATCAAATCAGAACTTTTCAATTCAACTTTTGCAGCTAAAGATAGGTTTTGTCTAATTAATTGTTGTTCAATTTCCAATAAACGGTCTTGAATTTTTTTTTCATTTGTAATGTCAGTTCTAATTGCAACATAATTTTTGATATTTTTATCATTACCAAATATTGGGACAATAGTTGTGTTTACCCAAAAAAATGAATCATCTTTTGCACGATTCTTAATTTCACCATGCCATGTTTTGCCAGCAGTTATAGTATTCCAAAGTTCAGCATAGAACTGTGGGGAATGTTCTTCTGATTTTAAAATTCTGTGATTCTGTCCAAGTAATTCATCTTCAGGATATTTCGAAATCTCACAAAATTTTTTATTTACATAAACAATGTTTCCTTCAACATCAGTAACTGATGCAATTGAGTGATCAGATATGAGATCCTCTAAATCACTCAAATTAAGATTTAATTTTTTTAATGAAGATGTAAGTCCCATAACAATACAATTTTTCCATTTGATATAATACAATTGGTTGTATGTAATTTTCAATAACAGTGTAAATAGTCGTGCATGATTTTTTCAAAGGAATGTCTTAACAAAACAAGCTTAGCACACGCTAAGAGTGATTTAAAAATAAATCATCGTACAAGTCGTGTATATTTTCCACTTGATGAATTGAAAATGATTCATCG
>JBHHVV010000112.1:0-1523 GCA_046754445.1 Candidatus Nitrosopumilus sp. | reverse complement strand
CTAGGAAGATTCATGCCAGAAGCTGACTCAGAATTGAATACAATGACTCAGACACTTAATGGACTAATGATGGACTCCCTGGCAGGAGATTCATTTAGTATGGAATCTGATGTTTCAAGTGAAGAAACTGAAAAGATTTTGCAAGAAGCATCTGCAGTAGCTGAACAACAGATAGGAGATAAATTCCCATCTGTACCATCCTCAACTGGACTTTCGTCTCAATCCTCTACTTCTACCTTTGAGTAGTGATTGTAAAGACGATAGTCATTCTTTTTGTTTTAAAAAAAATCTTTTAATTCCACAATTTTTCTTTAAATGTCCATTTTTTATTTAGTACAAAGTTTCCAAATGCTGCAAGTCCAACTGCGCCAATAAGTGAAATAGGGTAAGAAATGTTTTGAATATCAACAAGATAATATACAATTCCAATTTGTAATAATGCTCCAAGAGAACTAAATGTAACAAATTTTCCATATTGTTTCAGAGTTTTAAACAAAGAAAAGTCTCTATCGCTAAAAGTCCAAATTTTATTTAAAAGAAAATTTGTTGTCATTGAGGCAATTATACCAATCGTTGTAGCGTGAATATACCACAAATTAGAAATTCCATCTGCAAATAATAATGAAATTAGATAATTTACACCTAATCCAGATGCACCTACTGTAAAGAATCTTGCTGCTTTGGAAAGAAATTTTACAGATGGTCTTCGTTCATGTTTTTCAGCAGTTTTTCCATATTTGTATAATTTTAGAACAGATTTTATGTAATCAACTATAATCCCAGAATTAATCTTGCTTGAACCAAATTTTCTGTCTTGAAATGTATATGGTATTTCTTTTACTTCAATTCCTCTTGTTTTGACTAAAATCTCTAATAAAATTTTGTATCCTAGTGCATCAAAGTTTAATCCGTTAATGATATTTTTTCTAAATGCAAAGAAACCAGACATTGGATCTTTAGTTTTAACTCCTAATCCTTTTTTTGCAATTAAAGTTGCAGCTTTACTCATTAGTTGACGTTTTTTATTCCATCCTAAAATCTTACCACCAGACACATATCTAGAAGCTATAACGAGATCACATTGATATTTTTTTAGTGTATCAATCATTTTTGGAATTATTTGAGGAGGATGAGACAAATCACTATCCATTACAATTATAGTATCACCAGTTGCGTGTTGAATGCCTTTAAGAATTGCAGAACTTAGTCCATTTTTTGTTTTTCTATGAATAATATCCACAGTATGCCCTGCAATTTTTTTAACATTTTTTAGATAATCTTCAACAATTTTACCAGTTCCATCCGGAGAATTATCATCAATTACAATAGTCTGGGCTAAAACATTTTTTGGGATTATATCACCAATAGACTTTAGGATATTTAGAATATTTTGTGATTCGTTGTAAGTAGGAACAATGATTGAAATTTGAGGATTTTTTTTATCTATAGTTTCAAGAGTCATTTGATTAGAGGGAAAAATTAGTAGTTATTAATTTTTAATGAAAAAAAATAGATTTTAGGCA
>JBHHVV010000111.1:0-1669 GCA_046754445.1 Candidatus Nitrosopumilus sp. | reverse complement strand
ATGATGATTTTGGAAATTTAATCATCAAAGTAGTCAATGATGGTTCAGATGAAATCAAGATCAAGGGTGATAAATCCCCTGCAATAGACGCGTGGATGAAGACTGCAACAGAGCCTGTAATTATGACTGGACCTGTTTTTGACTCTGGGGGTCTTTACGAGTATAAGGTAGAGATTCTCACTGCCGATTCTGATTTTAATTTTCTAGATAAACGACTAGATCTGGTGGGGGCAGTTAGTCTTGCTGAACACAATACGTATGAAATATTGGATTCACAGCAAAATAGCAATGAAGTAAATGTCATTTCATATTTTGATACTATAGAAAATTTTGAGTTTGACTCTGACAAAATATCTTTCTCAATGCCTTTTGACTGGAATCAGGATTTTGAACAACTAAGTGTAGTGCATGAAGAAGTCAGAATTTCAAAAGGATTTTCAGAATTTCTTCATACAAAATATGAAGCAAAAGTAAATGAAATTCTGTTAGAAGATACTGATGTAACCATTGATGATTATTCTTCTGATGGGAGAACTGTTCATATTGTTTTGACTCAAAAAAGATTAAAAGAAATTCGAGAACAAGCAATGCAAGAATCTCAATCACAAATGTTTTTTGAATTGGGTCCTAGCAGTGATGTTGGTTTACCTCTAGAAGCTACCACTCCAGATATGAGATACCGAGTTTGGCTATCATGGGAGCCAAATACAATAAAGGTTGGAGAAGATGTTACTTTCTTTTTGAAAACTGACGAATTATTCTCAGACAAGTCTAAGAAAAATATTGAATATGACATTGAACTTTCATCAGATGAAAACCAAATTCACAAAGAACATTTTGCAGGTTCTGTAAATACTGAAACACCTGATTCATTCCAATACACATTTTCTCCTGAGAATGCAGGAACCGTAAAACTAGACATGCTTGATATTGAAGGAAACTCGTTATCAAATGTTAATTTCTTGGTGGTTGTCAATCCTCAAGATATTGCAAAATTTCCAATTCAATTAGAAAGTGTCTCTGAATCAAATCCTGATGGTGGACAATACGGAGTAGACCTTACGTGGTTTCCAAATGAATTGGAATTAGGTGAATCTGAATTTATCATGACATTTTATGATAAAGATAGCGGGTTAACAGTAGGAGATGTGACTTATGATTTTGTTCTAGTACAAAATGGTACTGAGATACATCGCAAATCTGGGATTGCAACTGGGGGTGGAACATTTGAGAATTTTGTGTTTGTAGAAAAAGAAGCAGGTGATGTAACCCTAAGAATTGAAAAAATTGCTGGAACTGATGAATATGTTGAAATCACTGTAAATGTTGTTCCTGAATTTGATTTGCTTGCTCTGCTGGTACTAGGTGTTGCCTTTGTTATTGTAGTGATTGCAAGTAAAACTGGGAAAAAACTGCCCTTGTATAGAAATTCTCTGGAGTCTATCTAAAATGAATACGTGCAAAGGAATCTGTCTCAGCTTGGAAATCAAAAAATTCAATGGAAAAACTAGATATGAAAATAACCAGAAACGCTGTCCTCAATGCAGTGTTTTCATTAATTGTCCTGATGTAAGATGTCCGTGCTGTCGTTGTGTTTTACGAATTACTCCGAGAGCAGGAAAGTCTCGTAAACTGTTCCAAGAAAGAAAAGACGAGTCTAGATATTAGT
>JBHHVV010000110.1:0-1755 GCA_046754445.1 Candidatus Nitrosopumilus sp. | reverse complement strand
TATGAAGAATTTGCCGGGGGATTTATATCTATTTCTAATTTGATTTTGATTATTTGTTTGTCTGAAGGAAGATAGTTAGTTAATCCTGAAGAAATCTAAAAAAAATGATTTTGTCTAGCTATAAAAGTTTTTTTTATTAAAAAAGATATGATATAATTTGCAAGATTTTATAAAAAACTAAACAAAACCTTGCAAAAAGTATGACTCCTTATAAGATAAATAATGATCAAAATAGGTTTTTTGAACAACGTTTAAGCGAAATGCTTAATCCAAAACAAGAGCTATATCAATTAGCCCAATTAATAAATTGGGAGCTTTTTGAAAAAGAATTTGGCAAACTTTACGCTCTTGGCAAAGGGCAGCCTCCCAAACCAATTCGATTAATTATAGGATTGATGATTCTGCAACAAATTTTTGAAATTGCCGATGAAGAGATGGAAGTTGTTTGGGTGCAAAATCCATATTTTCAGTTTTTTTGTGGATTTGATTATTTTCAATGGAAATTTCCTATAGATCCTAGTTCTTTATCTCGCTGGAGAAATAGACTTGGAGTTGAAGGGGCAGAATTAATCTTACAAGAAACCATTAGAATTGCAAAAGAAACAGAAACGGTAAAAAAAACAAGTTTAAAAACAGTAATAGTTGATACAACGGTTATGCCTAAAAATATTGCTTATCCATTGGATATTAAACTTTATGCAAAAGGTTGTGAAAAGATAGTAAAACTTGCAAAAGCATTGAATATTCAACTAAGACAAACTTATTTGCATGTGATAAAGAAAAGCTTAAGAAATAATAGCCGTTACGCCCATTGTAGAAAAATTAAATTAGCTAAGAAAGAAGAAAGAAAAGTAAAAACATATTTAGGAAGACTTAATAGAGATATTAGAAGAAAAATTAATAAAATCGGGTATAAAGAAAATGAAGAATTTTTTTTAGATATTGATCGTTTATTAGAACAAAAAAAAGAAGATAAAAATAAATTGTATAGCCTACATGAACCTCAAGTTGAATGCATAGCAAAAGGAAAGGCTCATCAAAAATATGAATTTGGATGTAAAGTATCGATAGTAGCAACACATAAGGAAGGATTAGTATTAAGTTCTAGAGCATTAATTGGTAATCCTTATGATGGCCATACTTTAGAAGGAAGTCTTGGACATGCTGAAAATATTACCAAATCAAAGATTGATCAAGCATATGTTGACAAAGGGTATAGAGGACACAAAATAAAAGACAAACAAGTATTAATTTCCGGTCAAAGAAACTTGAGCCAATGGTTTAGAAAAAAACTTAATAGACGGCAAGCCATAGAAGCCTGTATTTCTAATATGAAACGATATGGAAGATTAGCCAGGAATTTCTTAAAAGGACAAAAAGGAGACCAAATTAACGCATTATTCTGTGGAAATGGTCATAATTTACGAATGATCCTGAGAAAAATCAGGGTATTTTTTATTCAAATTTTATCTTCGATGTTTAAAAGACCATATTTTGTTGTCATTGAAGTAAGTTGAAATTAAAAATAACCCTAAATGATTACTTCAGGATTAACTAATTAAAACCATCTCGGATAATACCGTATTGAATATTACATCTCCTTTTTTTGCTAGTCTAAGTTGTTTTGCAAACCCAGATATCTCTACAACAATAAAGCCCCACGCTTTTATATCTGTCTCTATTTTTTTAGAAAATGGTGTTAATACCATTTCTAAAAAACAATGATCAAAATTAGCAAACCCAATCTCTTGTACA
>JBHHVV010000109.1:0-1762 GCA_046754445.1 Candidatus Nitrosopumilus sp. | reverse complement strand
AAGTAATTTATCTAGTTAACCATGAACTTTTTCTAAATGTCCACAGTGCAGGTGCCGTAAGAAAAGGATAGACAAAGGCAACAATAACTGCCATAATGGGTCTATACTTCCAATTAATTGATGTCGGATCCCTTAATTTGTAATCAATACCGTGCACTAATCCTACTGCCATAAAACCTGCAACAAAAAAGGCAGTAATCCAATATGCTCCTAATACAAAGGGAGCGTAATAGAGTGCCGTGTAAAGAATTATTGGAGTCAATATCAAAGAGGCAGCTGTACCAAAATTATTAAACGCCAACAGGATGTTTTTTCTGTAAAGAAAAGTCAACATAAAGATCATTGCACGTAATGCCCCTTTACGCCATCTAATTTGTTGTTTAAGTAACCCTTTGAAAGTATCTGGAACTTCACTAAAGACTATTGCAGATGAAACATATTTTGTCCTCCAATCAATCATGGCATGAGCTGTCATAATTGCATCTTCAGCATCATCAAACTGAGAGGCCCACTCTAAGATTTTTAGTGGAGTTTTACTGAGAAATTTAGATCCCCAAATATTTTTTTTATAATATTTTTTATAATTGTAGTTATTATCAGTAGTTTTTATTCCGTTCATTAAAGGAAAATATTTCTCAATAGCCTCACGCCTGTAACCTCCAAAACAACCACAACATACCATGACACCACCTAAAACACTTTGAGTGGTCTTTGAAATGTTAAATTCATAATCATACCAAGCATCTTGAAGTCTTGCAAGCAAACTTTTTTGAACATTCCAAGGCTTTACATGACCTACTATAGCACCAAGTTTTGAATCCCTATTAAATGCCCTCATCATCTCTGTGATTGCATGTTTATCAATTACGCTGTCTGAATCAATAAACAACAAAAATTCTCCTTTAGAATTTGAAGCCCCAAGATAGTTTGCTTTTGTTTTTCCTTTATTTTTTTGATGAAAGACTCTAAGATTTGAATATTTTTTACTTAAACGGTCTAAAATTTCTCCAGAGCCATCACTACTACCATCATTTACAGCCATGATTTCAATATTTTTGTACGTTGAATTTGCAATGGAATTAATTACAAGAGCAATCATGTTTGCCTGATTATACACGGGAATTATGACAGAGACTAGTGCATTTCCAGCTATTCCTTGAGCGGGATTTTTATAAAAAAGCCAACCTACAGCTAGTGTAACAATAATATCCATTAGAACAATGCTAATTGCAATTACAAGAAAATCAAGTGTTGTAATTCCTGAATACAACATTGCAACAAGTATTCCAGAAAAAGCCAAAATTGCTAAAACTCTAAGAGACCAGCCTATTTTTGGAATGTGTATTCTTCCGCAAAGCTGCATTTTTTGACCAGAAACGTTAGCACTTAAAATGGACTCTGAATCTTGAATATCTGAATCAAAAATAGTTTGACTACTTTGTTGAATCAAAGGTGATTTAATTGGTTGGCTCTTAAATTGCTGGCCACTACTTTTTACTTTTGCCTCTGGTTCTTCAAGTATCTGTGGTTGAAGAACTTGTTTTTGTTGAATTTGTTGTTTACGGGCAGATTTTACGGCATCTTTGACGAGTTGAGGATTGAGTGATTGTGTTTGGATTTGCTTTCTTCCTATCCCATCTCGTTTTAACTGAGGACGAATAGGCTGACTATTTAATGAAATTATTAGATCTTTGTCATCTTTTTTTTGCGAACGGATTGGTTTGGTCTGGGGTTTCTCTTTTTTTGCTCTGGCAACCTTTAC
>JBHHVV010000108.1:0-2165 GCA_046754445.1 Candidatus Nitrosopumilus sp. | reverse complement strand
CGATTTGTCTTTTGCCACATCTTTGACATTTGAATCTAAAATTAGAATTTAATACAGTATTTGTGTTCATATTCGTCAACTTATTTTTTAGTATTTTTTGTAATATGTGTAGGTATGATTTTTCTGATTTCTGATTCTGCCCAAATTCCATTCATCCATAAATTCTAGGCTTTTTTCATGAATATAATTAATGGGTATACTTTGTGGGACATTGTTTCACAAAAAAATATTAGCAAGTTACAAAAAAATGATTTTTTAAGTAGATTAAAATCTATGATGTTATAAAAACAAATATGAAAAACACTTCTAAAAAACTCCTAACAGAGCATGCAAGTTTTAGAATAAACAAAAAAACTCTTGAATCATTAAAGAGTGTTTCAAGAGAGGAACATCTAAGTCTTAATACTTATGTTAACCGTATTTTTGATTCTCATTTAAACTGGGATCTTTTTGCACACGAAGTAGGTTGGGTTGTTATGTTAAAATCTGCATTAAAGGAAATTATCAAAACTATAGACAATGAAACCCTGGTTCAAATTTCAAAAACTGTAGCAGAAAGCGGATCAAAAGAACTCGCATTATCAATGCGTGGGAAATATGGTGTTGCTGAATGGATTTCTATATTGAAGAACAGAGCAAAATCATCGGGTTTTTTTATCAAGGAATATCTAGAAAAGGATACAGTACGATTGATAATGTATCATGACATGGGAGAAAAATGGTCCTTGTTTTTTGAAACTTATTACAATACAGTATTCTTTGAAATGGGTGCAAATATCCAGTCTGAATATACTGAAAATTCTGTTTTATTAGAAATAAAATTATAAAATCTAAAGTGATTATGTGAATCTGGAAAATTGCTCAGTGTTAATTCATTGTGATAAAGAGATGAGACGTGCAGTTGTTGCTCAGCTAAGACAACTTGACAATATTAAAGAGATTGAAGAGTTGGACAATGAGCGAGAACTTCGTGTAAAAATAGTTGCAGAATTAAAAGATCATTTAAGAGAAATTGTGGCCATGAAAATTTGGAAAATGACTTGTGTTGAATCCGTAGAAAATCTAGAATAAGTGCAAACAAATAGATTTATTGAATCACACATTAGAATAATTTATGGCAGAAAAAATCTCCGTTGAGGACTTAAAGATAAGAATAAATGATATTGTAATTCTTGATGTAAGAGAACCAGACGAGCTTGAAGGAGGTAAAATTGATACTTCTACACATATACCTCTTGGACTAGTCATAAGAAATGCAAACAAGGGAGAAATTAATGATTTGAAAAACAAGAAGATTTGCACCTATTGCAGGAATGGATACAGAGGAAATATCGCAGCTGATGAATTAATCAAAAAGGGATTTGATGCTGTGACTCTTGATGGCGGTTTCATGGCTTGGGAAAAATCCTGAACTGATGCAGCATTAAAAAATCAATATCTGAACTTTTTAGAATATTGGCAGGATCTCCTTATTTATTCTAAAACATATACGTCTTGTAGAGTTCTCTTCTTTCTCATTCGTGTATGTCTCTCTTTTCTAGCTTTTATTCTCTCATCATGATGTTTAGAATTTAACAAATGTAATTGTGATGATACATGATTCTGAAAAAAATCTGGTTCTTTAGTTTCATCCCATTCTATTTTACAAATATTACATCTTATGTTAATTCACTATATTTCTTTGATGAATAATTCCATATGAAGATATGTTTTGTGGTACGATGTAACACAAAACATAGGTTTAATTGATTTTAAAAATTTCTATCAATTCTAAACTAGAGGGGATATGTTTTGTTAGAAAATTTGTATATTGTATATGCCGTTATTGTATCTTTTTCTTTGGGTGCTGCATTAGGAATGTTTTCCAGAGGAAAAAAACAACATGTGTATTATACATACATACCTGCTGCAATTGGATCGTTTTTAGCAATTGTTTTATCTCTTGTGGTGTTTTCTTCTGAAAGTATCCACATCGTTTTAGGTTCAGAACAGCTTTTTAATTTTGAAATCTTAATTGACGGTTTAGCTGCTTTCTTTATTTTATTAATTGGATTGGTTTCATTTGCTGTTTCAATTTACTCTTTATCATATGCCAAAAAATTTGATGATAGAAAAAATAATTCTTCTTTGGGTTTACTTTTCAATTTATTTATTCTTTCAATGAT
>JBHHVV010000107.1:0-2347 GCA_046754445.1 Candidatus Nitrosopumilus sp. | reverse complement strand
GCAACATTCCAATTGGCAGTGGCACAGTTGACTTGTACATGCAGGTTAGTAAGAAGAAATAACCGAGAAAAAAATTATGGCCGACGAAATTTCTACACTAATGAATAATAGTAAAGACAAAGTTGTCCTACTTCGATTAAGAAATACAAAAACAATTCAAGGAATTCTCAAAGACTTTGATATTCACATGAATCTCACATTAGAGGATGCCGAAGATGTCTCTGATGATAAAACTGTAAAACTTGGCAAAGTACTACTTCGTGGAGATAATGTCCTCGCAGTATCTCTACCTGAAGAAGAATCCTAGATATTCATCAAACATTAAATCTGATATTTGATACTTTTTGTCATGTTTGAATTATTTCTGATTCCATTACTTGTATTTCCTGCTTTTGCTGAATCGATTCCTGATTATGATGATCCATATTCTACAATTTTTACAAACAAAGCATCATACTCTTGGACTGAAAAAATTAAAATGAAGATCATTGCCCCTAGCTGGAACACTGATGAAGATTTGATTGATTCTATTGGTGATGATGTAAACCACGCAATCAAAATTTCAACAAGAGAGCATTCCCTAGAACAATATCGTTTTACGGAGACTGATGTGAATTCGGGGATTTTTTCAGCAGAGGTGACACTCACAGGTTTTTTACATGATGCAGACGGTGATGGTAATTTTGATACTACTCCAAGAACAACCGGTAATGGTCCTACAAATGGATTTTTAGAAGTAGATAGAGATTCAGCAGTAACCATCTCATTTGAATTTGCAGATGGTGTGGTGCTAACAGAATCTGTACCTGTAATTTGGAATATTGGTACAATTGAATTTCAACACGAGATTTTTCTCTCTGATGACATTGTAACTATTCGTGTAGTTGATTTAGATATGAATCTCAATCCTGAGGCAATAGACCAAATACCAATTCAGGTTTATTCTGATTCTGATGTTGCAGGAATTAATGTGGATGGAATTGAAATATCAGATGACTCTGGAATGTTCATTGCCACAGTTTCATTAACTCCATCTTCTACCTCTAGTGGAAATAGACTCTATTCTATATCTGGAGATAATATCCATGCAAAATATGATGACCATACATTACCAAAACCCTATTCAACAAATGATGATTTAGAAATTAAAACATCTGCACTAATTGATTCATCAATTCCTCCAATTGAAAGATTGAATAACACCTCAATAATTTTCTCCGACGGTCTAGGAAATCCGTTACAATCAGTTTCATCTGTCAACCAAATCCAAATTGTTGGAAATGTAATTAATCCCAACGACTTTAAACAAAAATTTGTCTATCTCTTTCAAGTAAAAAATTCTGAAAACATTGTAGAATTGGTTTCTTGGGTTCAAGGTGAGATAAATTCAATGCAAAGTCTAGATGTTTCACAATCTTGGACTCCAAAAAAATCTGGAGCACATACAGTTGAAACATTTGTTTGGGATTCTTTAGTTGATCCAACTGTTTTGTCTCCAATAATATCCAAAACGATAATGGTTGAATGAAAGTATAATTTCTACGTGATTATTAAATAGAAAAATAAGAGTTTAAGCATGTGTTAGGATACTTGCTAGGGATAACGGTAGTGTTAACCGTGTTATCCCCTATACTTTTTATCGACGTCTTTGCAGATTCATTTTCAATTATCTTTGATAAACAATCATACAATTTTGGTGATTCTCTAACTGTTTCAGGTGAAATAATAGAGTTTGGGATGCCCGTTATTGCAATGAGTGTCTATGATCCTGATGGAAAGATTTTGTCAGCAAATAGCCTGGAAATCACACATGATAATTCATTTTCAAAATCAATCTTACTTGAATCTCCATTTTATGAAAAAACTGGGAAATACAAGATAAAATTTGATTATGGACAAGTATCTGAAAATTATTATTTTACAATTGATGATAAATCCTCCAAATCTGAATTAATTACAGAAACAATTGTTCCTGAAATTCTTCTAGTATATACTGAGAAAAACCAATATTATGACAAAGATGTAATTGAAATATCCGGTTTAGTTTCTACACTAGATTCTCCTACTGTGTTGATTGGAGTATATGATCCATTTGGAATGCCTGCAGGATTTTATTTTGGAGCTGTTGATTCTGATTTAGAGTTTTCAACTAACTTTCTTGTAAAAGATGGTGTAAATTTTAGAGTGGATGGAATTTATTCAATAAAAGCTCATTACGCAGAATCAGAAGCTACATCGTTTTTTGAATATCAAAAAGTTCCTCAAAATATAATCCAAGATACCATTGATGAAACCATTGATGAAACCATTGATGAAACCATTGATGAAACCATTGATGAAACCATTG
>JBHHVV010000106.1:0-2357 GCA_046754445.1 Candidatus Nitrosopumilus sp. | reverse complement strand
CAGGACCATCGTCAGCAATCTCAATAATATTTTCAACATTTGTTGAAAATAAATTAATAGTGATCGTTCCTTCTCTATCTAGAGCATCAATTGCATTTGAAATAATATTCATCAAAACAACTTGCATTTTATTAGAATCACAGTTAAGTTCATTCTTATTTTTAGGAGTTATGATTTGGATTTTTTCTGGGATTTCAATATTGGCAAGCGTTAATTCAAGCAACACGTCAAATGAAATGTTCTTCAAATCCAAGGGTTTGTTTCTAACATAAGTCAGCACTTCTTCAATCTGTTTTTCAAGATTTTCCGAAGCTGATTTGATTCTATCTAGTTTTTTTAGAGACTTTTCATCAAGGGAGTGTTTTGAAGTGATCTTTAATAAATCGGCATTTAATTTGATTACAGTAAGTGGAGTTCTCAAATTATGAGTAAGACGTGATGCTAATTCACCTATTCTAGCTAATCTTTCTAGCTGCTGTTTTTGAATCATCAACTCTTGGTTCTGAAGATTTATCTCTTCTTGATATTTTGTCATCTTTTTGATCAACTTGTTAACAGAATTACTAATAATACCAACTTCATGATTTGGTGTCTTTAACTCTTCTAGTCTCTCAGGATTCTCAGATGAAATTTGCTCAGATAATTTATGAATTGGTCTTGATACTCTAGTTGAAATGAACATTATTCCAACCAATCCCATTACAATAATTGCCAGGGTGACTAGACTTATGGTCGATTCAAGATCTGCAATACTATTACTCCCTACAAGAATCAATGAAGCAGGTTTTTCATATACCAGTATCCAATCAAATGTAGATAATCTTTCATATACAAAATATCTGTCTTCACCATCTGCGGTATACACTCCATCTCCAATAGTATTTGATTTCATTTCATCTAACACTAATCCACCAGATGCGAATGCTGCTTGAAATGCTGGAAATTGATTTTCTGGTTCATAACTTACAACTTTATCAGCAATTGTTCCTGCAGAGTCTGCAACTATGTATCCTGCAGGATCTATCACATACATTCTTCCATTATCTACATGCAACAAATTTTGGAAAATAGATATTGGCATTTCAAAATGAAAGATTGCAGGTTTTTGTCCATTACCTAACTCTACAGGAGAACTGTAAGAAAATACCCACCTTTTAGTATCTGGAGATACGTAAGGATACTGAACATGTACTGTGTCTTTTTGTTTTCTAAATGTTGGCTCAAAGAACGGTGTAGATTCTTCGTCAGGTGAGAGGTTTTTATCAGATTCAATTCTGGTCAATACTAATCGGGTGTGCTCTTGGCCAGAGGTATCAATTAGACATGTCTCATCTACATCAAACTTGTTTTGAAAATGATAAATCCACTGTTCTAATTCCTGTTTGATTACCCTTTGTTTTTCGCTAAATTGCAATACTCCATTTTCATCATATACATTACCAGATTTGCTTTCAGGAAGTTCAAAATATTCTACAAACTTTGGATTTTTTAATGCAAAAACCAAGTCTTCAGACGCTCTGGCATGAAGAGTTTCAATATCTGCCATTACTCTTTTATTTTCAGTTTTCATCTTAGCAATCTCAGCCTCAATAACTCCGGATTCGGTAAATGATAATGCAAAAAAAGATGTAATTCCAATCGATGTGATAATTATTATGGAAAAAAAGACAATAAGTTGGTCACGTATCTTCATATTTTCATAAGAATCAGATAGCATTTAGAAGTATTGTTGTATATTTTCATTATTACAAAGTTAAAAAATACTAATTGATGTTTAAATCAAACAGATATGAATCTGCAAAGAGTTTACCTAAAATAATAGTCGTTAAGAGAGGGGACAATCAAATCTTGCCAGCCATCAAAGAGGTATTTTGAATTAAATATCCCTTTTTTTAATTATAATTATGGAAATTCACGTATACGACACTTATGTCAAAGCAGCAGATGGTCATACCATGCACTTTGATGTGATTACTGGTGAAAAAGATCATGATAAAGCCATTTCATATGGCAAAGAATGGTTACAATCCGTCGGTGAAGGAGAAGCAGAAATGACTACTAACGAATGTCAATTCTGTCATTCACAAGGTGCACCAGAGCCTGTAGAACAGGCAATTAAGGAAAAAGGCTACTTTATCCAAAAAATGGAAGGCTGTCCTTAATCATTTTTTCATTTTTCTACAAGACTTTTTTAGATTAATTGTTTTAGAAAGACCATGTCTGAACACAAGTATTCAAAATGGACAGTTGAAGGAGATAAAAAAACTAAATGGATTTGTGGATGTTTTCAAACGGCTGATAATTATTTTAAATTTTGTAAAATACACAATGATACGTTACAAAAAGCAATTCAAGCT
>JBHHVV010000105.1:0-2357 GCA_046754445.1 Candidatus Nitrosopumilus sp. | reverse complement strand
TGGCTTAGTATCAATCCGATAGCAGTCAGGTCCGGCAGGATCAACCGGATTCTGAATTTTTGATTTTGATTATTGAAGTACATTTGTACTTATATTGGAATTGACGGATGCACATAATCTTCACATTTCAGATATTGATCACTTGATCAAATCCTCATTTTTGTATGCGTAACTGGAGGCCCATGAATCACAAAATGGCATATTGCCACACTTCATCACAAGCGCCGCCTATTGCGTTACGTATGCAGAAGGTGAAGTATGCAGAATCCATATAAACCATGCGTGAAATTATGCCTGATCGATGCAAATTATTGAAATAATTTCAAGTTTTATTTTTGATCACTCTCTAAACAGGCTCAAAATAATTTGAGTGATCTGTTTGATAGTTAAAATGTCAGAGGTAGATTTGTGAATTTAGTTTTGGATTTTATTTCAGAGTACAAAAAAAAGACAAAGAGATCTGCCAAGTTGTTTGCAAAATCTACAAAACTTCACATAAATGGTGTAAGTCATAACATAAGATATTATGATCCATATCCATTTGTTGTAAAATCATCCACAGGAAAAAATCTGATTGATGTTGATTCTAATAAATACACAGATTATTGGATGGGTCATTGGTCTTTGATATTAGGACACGGTCCAAAAAAAGTTAAAAATGCTTTGAGAAAACAGATTGAAAAAAGCTGGATGTATGGAACAGTAAATGAGCAAACCATATCATTATCTGAATTAATTTCAAAAGCAGTTCCAGTAGCTGAAAAGATTCGTTATGTCACATCAGGTACAGAAGCTACAATGTATGCAGTAAGACTGGCACGTTCTGTAACAGGGAAAAAAATTATCGCAAAGATTGATGGGGGGTGGCACGGATACACATCTGATTTGTTGAAATCAGTTAACTGGCCATTTTCAGAGTCTGAAAGTTCAGGA
Organism: Candidatus Nitrosopumilus sp.; assembly: GCA_046754445.1. Classification (GTDB taxonomy): domain Archaea; phylum Thermoproteota; class Nitrososphaeria; order Nitrososphaerales; family Nitrosopumilaceae; genus Nitrosopumilus. The sequence continues at coordinate 1,424 of JBHHVV010000105.1, read as the reverse complement.
GTTGTAAACGAGGAAAAGATTGTATCCATACCTTACAATGATTTAGAAAACTCTCTTTCAATTTTGAAAAAGCATTCAAAGAATTTAGCTGGAGTAATCATTGAACCAGTGTTAGGCGGAGGCGGATGTATTCCAGCCACTACAGATTATCTTAAAGGAATACAGGAGTTTTGTAAGAAAAATAATTCCTTGTTCATACTAGACGAGATAGTTACAGGGTTTAGATTTCGTTATGGTTGTTTGTATCCTACAATGAAGTTGGATCCAGACATTGTTACTTTGGGAAAAATTGTTGGAGGAGGAATGGCCATTGGTGTGATGTGTGGTAAAAAAGAAATCATGGAATTCGCAGACACTACTGGAAAGAAAAAATCTGAGAGAAGTTATGTAGGAGGAGGTACATTTTCTGCAAATCCAGCCTCGATGACTGCAGGATTTGTCACACTATCTGTTTTGAAAAATAACAAATCAATTCATTCTACAATTAATGCCTTAGGTGATTATGCAAGAAAAGAACTATCCAAAGTCTTTGATGGCAATGTCATAGTTACAGGTAAGGGTTCTTTGTTTATGACTCATTTTGTAAAAAACAGCATTACTGAAATCACTAATGCTGTTCAAGCATCAAAATGCGATACAAAAGCATTACATGATTATCATTTTAAAATGATAGCACATGATGGAATTTTCTTTTTGCCAGGAAAATTAGGAGCCATATCTTTTGCACATACAAAACAAGATATCAAAAAGATGATAGTATCTTCTCAATTATAGATACTAGATAGATGGAAAGAATTCTTTACGCCATGAAATTAATTGGTTAAAAATTTCAAGATAGTTATCATGTTTTATAGTAACGTGTGCATGTGCTGAAAGTTCTCCAAACTTACCCTCAAAAATTAGAGTACATTCATCTTTAAAAGGAGGCACAGATATGCCAATTTTTTTCAAATCAAAAAATGTAATGTTTTGAATCAAAATGATTTTTTCTTTTATTATGATTTGTTTTTTTTCGTAATTTTTATTAATTGAATCATTTAATTGTGAAATTACAGTTTCGTCCCAAATTGGGGTGTCATGAGGCCATCTATGCACAAATACTTTGTCAGCAAAATACTTTATCTCAAAATCAGACAACATTCAAAATCAGTGCTGATTCAAATTAAGGCTATCGTAGAATTTCAGATTTTTATAAAATGAAACATTATAGAAAACATGGAAAAGAAAAAGGAAAAAGACAGATACGCAACAAAGGATCCTACTGCAACAACAGCAGTAGAACAAGAAAAAATGGCAAAAGAGGCAATCAAAAAATTTAAGTCATTAAGATAAGCCAAACTTTCATTAGCAATATCATTTTTGAGAAATCATGGGACTATTTGGTTCAAAAGAGAATCCAGAGGATTTGATGTATAATGCAATGT
>JBHHVV010000104.1:0-2542 GCA_046754445.1 Candidatus Nitrosopumilus sp. | reverse complement strand
AATCCTACCTTTGTTGCATCAGTTCTTTGCTCAACAATAACTAATTTAGAAAGAAACGGACTAGACTCTTCTCTGTTAAAAAGTGATGACATTATAGAATCATTTCAGTTATTAAGTGAAGGTAAAATTGCTAAAGAATCAATTGAGATAATCTATGAAAATATTATGTCTGGAAAATCTAAATCAATCAATGAAGCATTGAAAAATGCCTCAATTGAGACAGTTGATGAGGATAAAGTAGAAGAGATTATTAAAAAAATAATTGAAAAAAATCAAGAGATTATTAAAAATCAAAAAGAACGCTCCATTGGTCCATTAATGGGAATAGTCATGAAAGAATTAAGGGGCAAAGTTTCAGGTGAAATAGTAAATAATCTTCTACTAAAAAACATCAAGAAAAAATTACAAAGTTTTTGAGATATATGCGGGAAGTGGGATTTGAACCCACGAACTCCTAGAAGATAAGGATCTGAACCTTACACCGTTGACCAGGCTGGGTGACTCCCGCATTGTCAATTTTTGAAATCTAGAATAAGTTTCTTTATTATACTATGAAACAAATACATCAAATTAATCAAGTGAAAAAATGGAATTTAGAGAAGTGTATTGTACGAATTGTAAAAAAGTTTTGGGACGGTATAATGTTAAGTTCTATAATGATGACAAAGTAAGAGAAATGTTGAATATCACTCATTCATCACATATAAGAAATGGACATGGAATAAACATTAGAAAGATTATTGAAGATTAAAAATCGGATATTTTTTTTATAGCTTCTGAAAGATTAGAAATTCTATGAATCTGATCTTCTGATACATGTTGATTCCAAGGTTGTGAATATAGAATCACTTTTTTATCAAGATTAAGGAATTTTACTGCATTTAATGGTGAATCATCAATGAAAAAATCATAATCCAAATCTGCTTTCATGGGTCCATCAATTACTGATACATAATTATCATATGAGATATCATGATGATCTAACCAAGATTTTACAAATGAGTCAGTTGAACGTTCTCTGGCAGTTACAATATCTACTTGACCAAAATTTGACAGCTCTTTTGTAATTAATGATAAATTTTCTTCAGTTGGTGGTATAGAATTCCAGTTTTTCCAGCAAGAGCTCAATTCTGAGTAAAAATCATATTGATTAATTTCAAATTTTTTCCAAAAATCCCAGGCAGTAATGTCATGTTTAGAGATTTTTGGCCTTATAGAATTACTATAGTTTAGCCAAGATTCAATCACATCAGCAAGCACGCCATCAACATCTAAAGCAATTTTCATTTTTATCTAGTTACTAGATTTTTGAAATTCGTCTAAAAGATTTTTTTGATGTTTACTGAGTTTTTTTGGAATATTTACCACAATTCTAACATATTGATCCCCTTTACCTCTTGAATTGATATGTGGAACTCCTTTTCCTTTTAGTTTGATTATGGTATTTGGTTGACTACCAGATTCAACCTTAATTTTTTCAGTGCCCTCCAAAGTAGGAACAGATACTTCACATCCTAAAGCTGCATCAACCATTGATACATCCTGATCATAAAAAATATCTTTTCCATCTCTATTGAATTTTGAATGGGGTTGAACTCTTACTCTTACTATTAGATCTCCATTTTGACCTCCAGGAACTTCATTTCCTTCATCGGGAACGGTGTAATCACCTGAATCAATTCCGGGGGGAATTTCAAAAGTAATTGTTTTGTTGCCTTTTTTCTTTCCTTGTCCTTTACATTCGTCACATGGAGTTTCAATGATAGATCCCTGTCCTCTGCATGCAGAACAAGGAGCAGCTGTTACAAAGGATGCAAATCCCATATTACGGCTTTGCCTGACTTGTCCTTGACCATTACATGTTACACACGTTTTCTTGTCAGTTCCGGGCTTACAACCGGTTCCACTACAAATATCACATTGAATCTGTTTTTGTAAATCAATTTCCATTTTTTTTCCATGAAGAACATCTTCTAAGGTTACTGAAGTCTGATATAGGATATCAGAACCTCGTTGTTGACCAAAACCAAATCCTCCGCCACGGCCGCCAAAAATTGATTCAAAAATAGAGTCAAATCCTCCTCCTCCACGGCCAAAGATATCACTAAAATCACCACGTGCGCCTTGAAAAATGTCTTCGCTGCTATATCTTCCATCAACTCCTGCATGACCATGTTGATCATAGAGTTGTTTTTTTTCAGGATCTGAAAGTACAGCATACGCCTCTGAAATTTCTTTAAAATGTTCTCCTGCTTCAGCAGATTGATTACGATCTGGATGAAATTTTAATGCTAGTTTTCTATACTGTTTTTTTATTTCATCTGGAGATGACAACTTTGAAACTCCTAGAACCTCATAATAATCTCGTTTTGCAGACATGAATCATTCCTTAATCCTAATTACTGTATAAATGGTTGAATTTGAAAAATTAGTTTGTTTTTGTTTCATCAGTAGAAGATGATTGGTCACCAGTACCTTGTTGTCCTTCAGTACCTTGTTGTCCTTCAGTACCTTGTTGTCCTTCAGTACCTTGTTGTCCTTC
>JBHHVV010000103.1:0-2709 GCA_046754445.1 Candidatus Nitrosopumilus sp. | reverse complement strand
CTTCTAAGGACATAAAATTATTTGAAAATTCCCACTATTATTTGATTAGTTAGATAACATCTTCATCATTCCAAGTTAAACGGAATTTTCCAGTAACCCTAAACATATGGAGTTTTCCACCTTCTTTAAAATTAAGCTTGTATGATTTATGGGAGGTATCTTCAATATCTAAACTTACAGAATCTTTGATAGTTTGAAAAACTATGGGATTGTTTGAAATTTGTTTCCATTCATCTTCGTCAAAATCCATGTAAAACTTTGTGTATAGTAAACCCATAATCTTCTCTATATCTACCTGAATAAATAACTAGATGAAATCCTATTTATTCAATGGATTTTTTGGCAAAACAAAACTCAAAGAACTAGTAACTGCAGGAAGAATCATCTCGTAATCTTTATCGTTTTTCATCATCTCAAAAACTTGATGAATCAACTGTTGGATTGTTAGATGTTCATCTCTATAGAGAGTTTTTTTAGGGTTTTTTGAAGAATCTAAAATTGTAAAACCGTTGTCAGTTTGTAGTAGATTTTGTAATAATGAATTTGCAAGATGAATTTTTTCATCCATATCTTTATGGGGATAATCAGTGTCTAATCTCTTGATTTGTGATTTTAGATCATGAAACAAATTGTTTGTGTTACGTTCAATGGTATGTTGAGATTTTAATTCATAATTTTCTATAGGTAAATAGAATTTCATATTACCCTTTTTCTCAACTGAGATTATTCCCTTTTCAAGCAAGGAAGTTCTAGTTTTCTCAAAAGTAGTTTTTGCCATGAATTCTGGGACTACTAACTTGATCAATGCATTATGGTGTAACTGAGAGTTATTCTGAATCATCTCAAATACTATTCTTTCACGCTCCAATACATCTCGCTTGTGCACATCATAACTCATCAATTATAGGTCAACCTATCATATACAGGTCAACTATTAATTATTATCGATAAAACAGAAATCACAAAATAATTTCACTAAGAATTCGTCCATCAGCATTAAATACAAATTTTTGAAGACAAAACACCTAACACACTTGGGTTTGATGAGAAATCATCAACTCCCAAGAATTTAATCAAATCAAGCCCTATACGTTCAAGTTATTCAAACAAGGGGATAAAATCAGAAAAAACTTAGAAAATTATGGGATTTTACAATTCTACTGTATTGATCATGGAAGACAGCAAGGCAGTAAGAATTATGCTTTCACAATACATAGAAAATATTGGTTTTACAAAAATTATTGAATCTGAAACAGGAAAAGAAGGCATTGAAAAATTCAATGAATTAGTAGACATGGATATTATTCCTTTGGTATTTTTAGGATATCATTTACCTGATATGAGTGCAGCAGAAATTATACCAATTATTTTATCAAAAATGCCATCAACTAAAATTATTCTTGAAACATCAAAGGACAGACATGAAGAATCAGTTCGAAGTTTATTTTCATTAGGTATTTCACATTTTATTCCAAAACCATTACGTTTTGAAAACATGAAACAAGTTATCAGTACTATTAAAGAAGAATTTGAGCTGAATTCTTCGGCCGGGTTAGAAACTGAAATGGATAAAATTAGAGATCATTTGAAAGCAGTTCACAAAACAAGTGTTATCAGAATTGCACAAAATTTTGGATTACCGACAGAACATGTAGTATCATGTTTATTGAAATTAAAAAATAAAGGAGAAGTGTTAGAGACAAACTCAATTAAAGAAACATTATGCAGTAATTGCAATTCAGTAAATACATCAACAATATTTTCTTGTCCTGATTGTAATAGTTCTAATTTTTCACAGACAAAATTAATTGAACATTATGATTGCGGAGCAGTACACCCAGATAGCATGTTTGAAAATAATACATGTCCACAATGTGATAAAGAGATCAAAGCATTAGGAGTGGATTATAGAGTAATGTCAAATTTATTCATATGTGGAAATTGTAAAGAAAGATTCCCAAATCCAAACATAGATTTGAACTGTATAAAATGCGGAAACAAATTCACATTTTTTGATGCACAGTGGATAAACAGCCCTACAATTACATGGGTAAAAGAATCATTAATTCCTAAAAATAACAAAATCTCAAATCTAGAGTCAATGAATGCAACAATCCAATCAAAATACCAACAAATGATTCAATCATAGAGTTTTCAAAAAATACATTTACATCTAACAAAAATCCATAATTTGTATGGATTTCATGCTAGAAGAAGAGTTAATTGATCTTATGACATTCTGTCTTCAAAATGAAGACTCTTCAGAAATTCCTGAAAAACACAAGAGAATCAAAGAGATTGGTCAAGAACTATTTGCAGATGGTGGGATCGACGCGTTAGAAAATTTCTTTTTTGTATTGAAAAACAGAATTACAGAAGAGATTGGCAAAGATCCATCCCCAATGCGTTCATTATGGAATGGACTTACAGAGGAATGGAAGTTTTGAATTCAAAATTCAGAAATAATTAATTCACACCTTTTCGTCTGACCAGTTTTTCACCTTTAGAGACAGTAGTGTTTTTAAATTCTTCAAGTTTTCTTTTGTTTTCCTGTCTTTCTTCATCTGTTTGTTCTCGAATAATGAAATCATCTGCATCAACATAATTCTGACATTTTTCACAAAGCCACATTGCTTTGTCACTTTCAGATAATACTATTGGAAGTCGTCTACCTTCGCATTGCTTGCAAAATAGAGGCATGGTTATCCT
>JBHHVV010000102.1:0-2974 GCA_046754445.1 Candidatus Nitrosopumilus sp. | reverse complement strand
GTATTAAATTCTAATTTTAGATTCAAATGTCAAAGATGTGGCAAAAGACAAATCGTTTCTGATTTTTATTCAGGTGAGATTTTCTGTGGAAATTGCGGTGTTGTAATCAATGAAAAATTAGAAAATACGGGATACGAATCAAGTAATATTGATAGCAAAAAAGACACACGTAGAACAGGATCACCTACAACATTAGCTAGAAATGATTTTGGACTTTCTACAATAATTGGTTCTGAAAATAAAGACGTTCATGGTAAACCAATTCCTTTTTCAGCATCATCAACAATTAAACGAATAAGAATACAAGATAACAGAAGTCAATTAGGAAAACGTTCTGATTCAAATTTTAAAATTGCATTTGATTTTCTCAATAGAATTCAAGACAAATTAGATGTATCAGACAGTGTAAAAGAAACTGCTGCACATATTTACAGAAAAGCAGTTGAACAGAAGATCAACATAGGCAGACCAATTTATTCTGTAATCGCAGCATCAATGTATATTGCATGCAGAAATACCAACACGCTTCGAAATCTAAGTGACATATCAGAAATTACAGACATCAAAAGAAAAAAAATTGCTCAAAGTTATCGTGCAATTGTAAAACAATTAGATATGAAAATACCAGTAGTCAATCAAATTAATTATGTATTAAAAATATCAAATACTCTCAAAATTTCAATTGGAGTAAAAAACCTTGCATTGGAAATTCTAAAAAGGGCAGAGGAATTAGACATGATGGCAGGACGTGATCCTGCAGGCATGGCTGCAGCTTCAATTTATTATTCTAGTTTGATAAGAGGAGAAAGAATTTCACAAATACAAATAGCTGATGCAACAGGCATTACTCCTGTAACAGTCAGGAATAGATTCAGAGAGATAAAACAAAAGATACCAATTCAAAACAAAGACGGAAAAAAGAAGATTTTGATAGACGATTCTATAGATAAATCAGTTTTGGTTTAGGATGGCAAAAATTGGGAAATTCTAGTGCCGCATTTGTGTTAATAATGTGTAAATCTGAATCAATAGCAGAAATAGTACAGCAGATGGATGAAATAGACATTGTTTCAGAAACTACCCTTGTTGAAGGACCATGGAAAATAATTGTAAAACTAGAAGGTAAGGATTTGGATCAGATCAGAGAAGCAATTAGATGGAAACTTCGTAAAATAACAGGAATAGAGTCTACATTGACATTAGTAGAATACATGCGTTAGAAAAAATGAGATTTAGAAGAAAATAGCATTAAAAATGTCAAAAATTACTACTTTCTAACTGTAAATCGACACATTCCTAAGCATTGCTAATCAGTATAGATTGCTTTGAGTGATGGTCACAACCAAACACCCAAAGAATTTGCTTCCGCAGAAAACTCGATATTTTATATCACTAAAAGTTGTTAAAAAAGATTACCCAGTATTTGTTTGGGATTTTTATTGAGTTAAATGAGGAAAAAACCTGTGAATTCAAAAAAATCTATTTTTCTCATAATTTTTGCCCTAAGCATTGTATTGTTTTTACCAGATATTCATGCCGAACCATCAGTCAGCATCATCATGGATAAAACAACATACAGTTATTGTGAAAAATTATTCTATACAATTGAAGTTTCTGAAATTTCAGGGGAACCGGCAATTGTTCACATTAGAGATGAAACTGGAAAAGGAAGTAGTGCAATCCCCATTGCCATAAATAATTTACAAAATCCCATCCCATCACTAGTTGCATTTGAAGAATGGACTTTCCCATTAGGAAAATATTTTATCGATGTAGAATATTCAGGTGTTAAGACAACTGCAGAATTTACGTTGGTTGATTCGAATAAAGTATGTCTTCCTGAAACAATTAAACCAATTATCACTAATTGGTATACCGGAAATATTTCAGACGGATTTATCGTTGATGCGTTTAAAAAATTTGTGGATGATGAAATAATCATGATACCATTTGAGATAAATCAAGATAATGTTTCCGATATTAAAATTCCTCAATGGGTAAAAGAAAATACAACTACATGGTGGTTGCAAGAAAAAATTTCAGATGAAGAATTAATTAAAGTTTTCAAATATTTATTGGATGAGCAAATTATTTCACTGGAAATAGAAGGAGAAGATGAAATATGAACAAGTATTCAATTATTTCAGCAATAGCAATTACAATTATAGTAATTCCATTTCTATTTTCAGGAATGAGTATTTTGGGCGTACGACAATTAGAATATAGATGGTATGGTCCAGGAGAATTTTCATTTTTTACAATGTCTAATAATGGACAAATGGAGTTTTGTAACAATCTACCTTTTTGGATGAGTTTTCAAGAATTCAAAATTATGCCATACTATACAGGAACACAAACGGGGACATATACTGTCAAACAGTTAACACTTAATCCAGCATCATCAGGAGTTCAAGAAGGGAAATTCTTTTCTGAAGATATTGTCATGGCACAACAAACATTCATGAATTTTGATTTTGAATTTGATGGTGGTGAAATTAGACTTGATCCTAATCAATTCATTACAATTGTTAAAATTGAGACACCAATTTTAGGAATTATCCCATATACTACAACAATGCAAATGTCAGGATTTGATCTTGACCAAAAAATGAAATCATCGGATTTAACTTGTGACTAATCTCGACTTTTACTAGCCTTTGACATTAAAGCCAAAATTATTCCAATTGCTCCAGCAACTACAAAAGATGCAATCACTCCAATAACTAATTCTCTACCCATTCCTTTTGAAGGTGTTTGAGTTGGTTGTGGTGTTGAGTCAAGAACACATGCTCCATCTTTGAGTACAGTTCCAGGTCCACACATTTCATCAAGTACACATGCACCATCTTTGAGTACAGTTCCAGGTCCACATTGAACTTTTTGTTCTGTTACAACTGGTGTTTCTTCAACTTTTGGTGGTGTTACAACTGGTGTTTCTTCAACTTTTGGTGGTGTTACAACTGGTGTTTCTTCA
>JBHHVV010000101.1:0-3020 GCA_046754445.1 Candidatus Nitrosopumilus sp. | reverse complement strand
TAGTACCAGCAATAATGCTACTTGGAATAGTCATATACATGAAATTGAGAAAATCAAATAATATATCTCAAACAAAATCTAGTCCCCTCTAAAGGTATGGAACTGCAATACAAACAAAAAATCACTCGAATTACAATGACTCTAACTATAGGAACATTACAAAGTCTTTGGAAATATCCTTAATTGAAATAATTACCCTTGTTATTAACTGGGAAAAAACCAAAAAAATGGAAAAAGACGTAAATGCATAGAAAAATTTCTATGATTTATGAAAAAATCCTTGATTGTTGGAGGTATTATCTTAGTAGTAATTGCAGTCATTGCAGTATCTGCACTTAATCTTGATTCTACTGATACTATGAAAAATACTACTGATTCATCTGTTTCGCCATTATCATTTTCAAATCTTATCACTTCTGACACGCCTCTAAAAGGAGATCCTTTAGCACCTATTACGCTGATTGAGTTTGGTGATTTTCAATGCCCAAATTGTGGACGATTTGCAAGAGATACTAGTCCACAAATTGAGACATCCTATGTAGAATCAGGTCAGGTAAGTATGGCCTTTAAACACTTTCCAGTAGTTGGCCCTGACTCAAAACCTGCTGCTATGGCATCTCAATGTGCAAATGATCAAGGAATGTTTTGGGAATTTCATGATGAACTGTATAACAACCAAGGCCATGAAAATTCTGGATGGGCAAACAGAGACAATCTAAAACAAATTGCATCTAATATAGGATTAGATAAACAAAGTTTTGATTCCTGTCTTGATAGCAACAAGTATCAATCATTAGTAGAAAAAGATCTTAGTCTTGCAAAACAAATCAAGTTTACAGGAACACCATCTTTTCTTGTTCTCAAAAATGATGGCTCTAAACCTCAGGCACTTACTGGCGCATACCCATTTGCAACATTCCAAAAAATATTTGAAGACAGTCTAAGTTAAGTGAAAATAAATGCTGTCTTCATTTAAACTAGTTTTTCAAAACAAATTTTATATTTTTCTAGCATCAATAATTTTCACCTCATTTTGGATAATGTTTAGCGTATTGGGAGAATTGTTATTCTTTTCTCCTATGTTTGTATTTTATCTTCCTTCTGATGCGATTTTTATATTCATCTTATCAAATATAATATCTGCATTGATGGGAATTGTTCTAAGTATGAATGTCTATGTTCTTAAAAATACAATGGTAAAGATGAACAAATCCTCTTTTGTTGGAACAACTGTCGGGATGGCAGCAGGTGGATGTGCTAGCTGTTCTACGGTTGGATTTGTACTCTTGACAAGCTTTGGCGGTGTAGGTGTTGCAGCATCAACTTTTCTTTCAGTATATCAAATTCCTCTTTTAATAGGCTCAATTGCATTGTTACTATGGTCATACAATTCAATTCATAACAAGTTGACAAAAAGTTGCAAGTTAAAGGAAAATTGAACATGACATCAATTGTAATTACTGCCGGTATAGGTATGGGATTACTTTTTGCAGGATTGCTGGGGGGATATATGATTGCTGAGCAAACATACAGTCCAGGAAATATGATGAACGACGATCCACAAGCTACAACACAATGGATGTCAACTATGATGGAAACAATGATGAATGATCCTGGATTGCGGCAACAGATGATTAGTCAGATGATCGAAAATCCCCAATTTTTGAAGGATGTGGCACAAAATAATCAAATGATGAACATATTGAAATCAGATATGATGGAACAAGGAATGAACGAACAAGATATGAATAACGTTGAAGATGAGAAACATTGAAACCATTCCTGATACTTACTAATTGATTATTTTTAATTATCTTATCTTTATTTTTTATACACTAATTATTCCGTTTTGAATGAGAAATTGCACTCCTTTGATAAAATCATTATCTGAAATTTGTCCATCAGCCCACCATTTTGCATTATTTTTTATCCAGTCAGGAATTATTTGAGAACTATTGCCTTCTTCACTATTTGTTGGTGGGATTTTCATAATCCCTTGTTTTATTAAATATTGAATTCCTTGAACAAAGGAATCATCATCTATCTGTCCATCCGCCCACCATCCAGCATTATTTCTAATCCAATCTGGTATTGTTGATTGTGGTGTTGGTTGCACCATTTGTGTTGTTCCTTCCTCAATTTTTTCTGGTTTGAATGTTGCCTCAAATTCCAAGTTCTTGATAATTCCGTATACATCTACATTGGCATGACCTGTTTCTTTTGGGGTGTACTTTCCATAATATACTCCTGCAAAGTCAGGATCTTCAACTAGTTTTAATGTATTTTTAGTATCTCCTAACTTTACTATTACTTCTAATTTATCACTCAAATCTTTAATATCTGCATTTGATGTAGGTATGTTTGGATCGCCAACAATATTTCCAAATATTTGATCAGAATTCTCCTTTTCATAATCTGATGCTAGCTTGATAATCAATTCTATGGCATTTTCTTCTCCAACTACAGGTGGTTCATTTTCCCATCCTAGTTCAATTTTGTAATCTTCTAGAACCTTTGCTTTGTGTGCAAAAGATTGTGTTGGCATTAATACAAGTAAAAAAAAGATTAGAAAAATAGTTACTTTATAATTCATTTAAAAACACCAAGTAATTCGTACGACTTTTTAATAATTTTCTGTACATGTATCAAACAAGTAACAAGATGTTCTAAAAATGTACCGAAATCATTAAAAATCTTGAAAATTATTATTTTGTAATGTATGGTAAAATCAGTATGTTTTTACTATTTGCTTTTGTTAGTGTATCTCTAACTGGAAGCGCGTTTGCACATACATCTGGTGTTGCTGGAGACTATAAATTGGAAATTGGTTGGCATGATGAACCTCCAGTTGTTGGAATGGATAATAAAATTACTCTTCAAGTTACACATGCAACTGATTTTGATAAACAGAGTGCAGAAAAAATGCATGCTAGTATGAATATGAAATCCATGAATGATAAAATGGATATGAAATCCATGAATGATAAAATGGATATGAAATCCATGAATGATAAAATGGA
>JBHHVV010000100.1:0-3065 GCA_046754445.1 Candidatus Nitrosopumilus sp. | reverse complement strand
CCTCCCACATCTTGCCACCAAACTTTTGGTCTTTCAACATAAAATTCTCTCATTGCTGTGGGAATTACTTCGTGCATTGCATCGTAAAAATCAATTAATTTGATCTGCATTGATTGTAGAACCTCCGAAGGGATTTTTTCAGTTTCAAGATCAATTTCAGGCAGATATCTTCTAATTGATTTTAGTGCAGCTTCTCTACAAAGTGATTTGATGTCTGCACCTGTATATCCATGTAATTCTGATGACAAATCTTTCAAATCAATGTCATCGCTAATCGGCATTCCTCTTGTATGGATTTCAAGAATTTCCTGTCTTCCATCTTCATTTGGAACTGAAATTTCAAATTCTCTATCGAATCTACCTGGTCTTCTAAGTGCTGGGTCTACGCTATCTGGTCTATTTGTAGCACCGAGAACAATAACGTTTCCTCTATCTGTTAGACCATCCATTAATGCTAGTAATTGAGCAACTACTCTTTTTTCTACATCACCATATGCTTCTTCTCTCTTTGGTGCAATCGCATCAATTTCATCGATAAAAATTATGCTAGGCGAATTGTCTTTTGCTTCTTTAAAAATATCTCTTAGTTTTGCTTCTGTTTCGCCATAATATTTATTCATTATTTCTGGACCATTTATTGAAAACATGTTAGCTTCTGATTCACTTGCCATAACTTTTGCAAGTAGTGTTTTACCACATCCTGGAGGACCATAAAGAAGAATTCCACTATGGGGTTCTATTCCTAATCTTGTAAATAATTCTGGATGTTTTAGTGGTAACTCTACAATCTCTCTCATTGCCTTTACTTCTTGTCCTAATCCGCCAACTTCTTCGTATGTTACTCTGACCTTTCTATCAACTGCAGTTTCTGTAGAAATACTTAGATTTGTCGTACGATCAATCTTTACAACTCCTTTTGGAGTCGTCTTTGTAATTTTGAAATCCATCGAGTTACCTAAAATCATTACAGAAATTTCATCACCGTGCATTATTGGTAGACCTTTCAATCTATTTTTCACAAAATCTGTAAATTCTTTGTCTACTGTTACTGAATCATTTACTGGAGTTAAAGAAACAGCTTTTGCAAATTTTGATGTAACCTTTCTGATTTTTACAAAGTCATTTAGTGACCCTCCAACGTTTTTTCTTGTTTGACCATCTACTCTGATGATGTCTGGAAATTTTTCATCTTCGTCAACTGGCCAGACAACTGCGCAACTAGATCTGGACCCCATAACTTCAATGATGTCTCCTGGTGTTACTTTGAGAAAATCCATGGCTTCTGGTCCTATTCTAGCACGTTTTTTACCTACGTCTCTTTGTTTTGCTTCTCCGATTCTCATCTGCAAAGGCTCTTCTTTGCGTACCACAAAATCACCTATTTCATGTCAACTGACATTCTACTCATATTGAGTACTTCAAACTCGCTAACGCCATTTGTTGACTTGACTGCATTCTCTAATGCATCACTTTGTCCTTCTTTGTCTTCTAAAACAAATTCAGCTTTCAAAAATTCTAATCCGAATGCTAATGGCTCTTTGGCATGTCTTTTCATGGTGATTCCTTCTGGCAAGGATGATTGAAGTTCTGTTGCAAGTTTATCTAAATCAACTTCCATCCCTTCAGGAAGAATTTTTGTGATGAATAGTAATTGTGCCATTTTCTAAGGTCCCTGAAAGTTACATGCAGAACAAGTATAGTTTCGTGCTGCTTCTCTGCAACTTTGACATCTCCAAATTAAATCCGCACCACAATTGGGGCAATTGAATTTTACACATTTATCATTAGGCATAATATGTCTGTGACAACAACTACATGTTGGTAATGAGATAGTAGATGACATACCCAGATTTTCTGTAAACATCATTTATACCTTCCTTGGGTATTGCGCATGTCTAACCCCATATTTTTTTGAACTCTCCGCCAATTATGGTTTGTGCTGTTTTTAGAGAACCTTTCACTCCTAGTAATTTTATAATTGAGCTGGTATGGAAATCAAAATCATCCTTTTCTGAAATTTCTTTTGTGATCTCAGGTGTTATTGATTCGAATAATTTATTGATTGTTTTATTGTCTATTCGCTCTAAAATTTTTCTTGCAAATACTTGTTTTTCAAATTCCTTTCCAAATCTATCATTCCATTTTTTTTGATATTCGTCAAGATCTGATTTACTATTTGTTTTCAAATATTTGGAAATTGCTTGTCCTGCATAAACTCCTCCCATCCCACTAGTAAAAATACCACCAGCTGTTGTGGGCTTTGCTTGTCCTGCGGCATCTCCAATAATCACGGTTTTTCCATCGATGAAGTTTTCAATTGGACCTTTAACCCAAATCGGAGCAAAAATTTTTCTTATTGTTGAATAATTACCTTTTTCTTCAAGGATTTTATCTAATGTGTCTGAAACATTGATTCCTTTTCCGGCAACTCCTACTTTTCCTTTTCCTTCATTTGATGGAATTATCCATGCAAAAAATCCTGGATATTTTTCCTGATCAAAAATTACTTCTACCTTTCCTTTGTGAATCCAATCTGCATAAATTTCATATTGAGCTGATGATAAAATTCCTGTTCTGTCCTTGTGAATTAGTGATGATACTCCTCTTGCATCAACAAAAATTTTGCAATCAACTTTTCCTTCATTGGTTCTGATACCTGTTTCTATAATTTCTTGAAAACTAGTTCTAACTTTTATTATTGTGCCTCTTTTCTGAGCTTGAAATGCTATCTGCTTATCTAATTCCCGTCTACTAATTTCAACAACCTTTTGATTTTTTGAATTAATTGTAAAACTATTTCCATTAGGTGATGTGATTTCTGCAGATTCAATCATATGTTCAAAAGTTTTTCGAAATGGAATAACTCCGAGCTCCTCCAATCCTGCTATGCTTACTAAACCTCCACAATGCTCTGGCGTTCCTATCTCATAGTCTTCTTCAATTACTAATACTGAAAATCCATTTGAAGAAATCTCTCTTGCACACAATAATCCTGCAACACTTCCTCCGGCAACAACTACATCAAAGTACATAGATTTCGTTTCTTTGTCAATTATTTAATTCAA
>JBHHVV010000099.1:0-3086 GCA_046754445.1 Candidatus Nitrosopumilus sp. | reverse complement strand
GTCTATAATTCAAACTCTTGACGACATTTTTCACATTTTGCTCTCTCTTGACCTGGAGAACCAAGAATGAAAATCTTGCCAATTGTTTTACAAATAGGACACATTCCAGTAGTCGCATTTTTTGGACCAGTACGAATAATTTTTTGAGTTTTTCTTCGTCCCATTGAAAAAACTTACCAAATCGGTCTATTAAGTTTTAATGATCCATGAACATCTTCACATTCTTGAATTTTGCACTTTTTTGGAGGAAATTTTGTTCTAAGAATAAGATGTATGACATTAATCCAAAAAGAAGTAAAATGTATGAATTTCTATAAGTTTACTCCAAAATAGAATTTTAATTGGACTCTGAATTTTATTTTGATTGTTAAACACAATTATTTTTCATTGAATTTATGAAATTAACTAAAAACATTTTTTCTTTATTGAACATTGTTTAATTAGCTTTAATAGCAATTATTCCAAAATTGAACTATGGAAAAATCAATCACAAAAAATTTAGATAATTCTGATAGTATGATAAAAAGTGAAAAACAAAATCAGAAACTTTCTGTATGTGGTGTGATGAAAGATAATGTATGTGATGTCATTACAAAGTTAGAGTCTGATATGCCCATAGTTTTTCAAGGGTATTCTGATTTGTACTCTAAATATTTACATTCACAAAGAGACTTTTTTGGAGTTTGCCATCTGGCAGAAAAACAATATTTTGACAAATTTGAAATTGAACCTAATGTTTTAAATGCATTAAATAATTATTTCAAATCAATAGGCAGTGTAAGTAAGTATCAAATTGATATATTTCAAGACTTTTTAAAATATTATTTTAAAATGAGGGTATCATTTATTGATTCATCAGATAAATATGTACATTCTATGATGAGTTTATATGCAAAAACATTATCTCAATTTGTTCAAAAGTCAAATACGGGTTAAGTCTTGTCAGAATATTGTTTTGCATTAATTTACTGTGATAAAGAAATGAGAAGATCTGTAGTTGATCAGCTAAAACAGATTCATAGTATGACTAAGATTGAGGAGTTAGATAATGAACAAGAAATTCGTGTAAAAATAGTTGCAGAAACAAA
The DNA here is from genome assembly GCA_046754445.1 of Candidatus Nitrosopumilus sp. Taxonomy (GTDB): domain Archaea; phylum Thermoproteota; class Nitrososphaeria; order Nitrososphaerales; family Nitrosopumilaceae; genus Nitrosopumilus. Next base: position 1,998 of record JBHHVV010000099.1, on the reverse strand, counting down.
AGATCATTTAAGAGAAATCATTGCAATGAAAATTCAAAAAATGACATGTGTAACATCTGTAAAAACAATAATGTAAGCATTACCTCAAAATCATTCCTAATTATAGTACTATTAGACATGATCTGATCAATCATTCTTTAGGATTTGAAATCAATGAAAATAGAGTTTCAAAAAAATTAATCCATCAACACCGTAAAATGAGGAGAACTTTTAGTTGTAGATTGAAATTATCTTAATCTGTTCATATTTGATTTTAAAAAATTGCTGAAATTAAAAAAATAGAAAAAAATAGTCTATGCTAAAAGACTAGTTTTCTTATCTCTCCTAATAGAGATTATGATGTATGCTGAAATTGCTATAATTCCACCTTGAAGAATTTTGCTTAGAATGTCAATAAAGCCTACATCGTCTTGAAGACCAACAAATGGGATATCTGCGGTTCTAGACAATACATACAGACCTATCAAAGCAAAAGAACCACCAATTGCTAAAACATAAGGCACTTTACTGGTATGTCTTGTAATAGTTGCCCATAATCCAACTGGAATATAGGCAGCACCAACTGCAGCAAAAAATGCAGTTTCAATGAAAGCACCGCTTTCAAACTCTTGGGTCTTACCAACATTGTCTTCAAATTCTTCACTTGCTTCGGCAATTTCTTGTGTAGATACAAAAAGATATAGCGTTCCTGTAGCTAACATCAAAAACACCATTGAAATTATAGCTGATTTCATTGCTTTTGATTTCATAATCGCCATACAAGAAATGTAATTTAATAGATAACTATCATTCCCAAAAAATAATAATGGAAGATATTAATTAAATGTCAAAAGGCATTGAAGAGTAGATGTCACAAGAAATTCATTATCTTGCTTTAGTGATTCATCTGGTTGTAGGATTTATCTTGGTTTTTCTTGCTGCTAAGGCATTTAAGAAAACAAAATATCCACCCATGGCACTACTGGCATTAGGTTTTTCATTAATTGTTTTAGGAGACACAATTATTGGAGATGTTGTAGAAACCCTTGGAGAAGATATTAGTGAGATTATTGAAGAAAGTGTGGAAATTGCAGGATTTATCGTTCTCATATTAGCAGTCAAAAGAAGCTAAAATGGAAAATACAGACGATATTTTAAGAATTTTGCTAGACAATCAAAGTAGGAAGATTATCAAAGTATTAGCAAAATCCGAACTTACAGTTAGAGAAATTTCAAATCTTCTAGAAATTTCACAATCTACGGCATATAGAAAGATGAAAAAAATGGAAGAGTGTGAAATAATTAAAAAAAGTAAAGTTGTAAGAACACTAGAAGGTCTTGATGAAAGTTATTACAAAAATTGGACATACAAAATTATTGTAAACTTTGAAGATAATAAATTATCATATAAACTAGAACATGTAAAAATAGAAGAAAAGATTGTAAGACTCTGGCAAAAGTTTTCAGAGTAGCATTATCTTTTTTTGAGAATGATAGTCAACTATTAAATTCATTTTATAATATATCAAATATGAATAAAAAAATAATTACAAGAATAGCTATTACTTCTATTCTAATAGCATCTATGGGAGTAATTACTGTGTTAAAACCAACAATGAGTAATGACACAATAGAATTACCAGGTGAGGAAGAAATGGAGAAAACATTCAATTTTCAAGAGGAAAATGAACGAGGTGAAACCACAGCAGAGGAAATAGAGGAACATGGTGAAAAATGATGGCACAGGTAATAAAATCAGAACAAGAAAGTCATTTCAAGCCAAAAACAATTAGTTCAAAAAAACAAATCGAATATAAAAAAACCATTTTTGCAAGAAATTCCCTGTATTCAAATTTGACATGGGAAGATATTGCAGGACTAATTTAGATGTCATTTGGAAATCAACAACCACAAATATTAATAAAAAAATTGACCCAAAGTTCTCACATACATTTTATGAAAAATAATTTGTAGTTATAGTTCATCATAAAATGGACATGCATATATTTTCAGAATGAA
>JBHHVV010000098.1:0-3318 GCA_046754445.1 Candidatus Nitrosopumilus sp. | reverse complement strand
TAATTTTTTTATCTGATAAGAAAGATAGTGATATGTTCAAATTGAGATCAAGTATTATTGTTCTAATTACATCTATAGCTGTGGGTAGTATTGTAATTAGTTTGGGTTTTCTAACCAATCAAGAATATGTAGAAATTCCTGAGATATCAAATCAATATGAAAAACTAGAAAAATACAAAAATGAATTAGAAAAAATTAATCAATACAATCAACGAGTACTAGAAGATTTAGAAGAACAGATAAAAAATTCTGAGAATGTACCTATAGATCAAATAACTGAAGAAATCAAAGTAATAAAACGAGTAATTAATGAAAATAAAAAAGAACTTGAGCAAGTTATAGAAAGATTATCCAAAATGGAATCTAGTCAGTGAAATATTGCTGATTTGATTTTTGGGAAATTTTCATCAAACTTATATCATATTTTAATGGAATGTTGTTTGGTATGGCAAAGGGCGTATTTCTCTTTCTAATGGGCAGTGTAGTTGGATTTATCACAACTCCCCTTCTCTAATTATTTTAAATTCATATAGTTTCAAGTTTTGTTTTGGTTATTGGAGACACATCAAAAATTTACTATTATTGGATTATTTTTATTAATAATCACTTTTCTGATAAATTACTATCATGAAGAAACCCATCCAGGTGTGGGAATCAATTATGCATATGTTTCAGGAATTGCAATGTTAATCGCATTTTCAATCAGTTTTGTTATGTTTACAAAAGATCGATTAAAACCATCCAAACAATAACTCAAAACAATCTAACAATTTCCTCATTTGAAATTCTTTATTTTATAATTTGAATAAGAAAATTATATTTGAATAAAAATAACTAGGTAATTCTTTGAAAATTCTAAATACAAATTACCAATTTTATGCAGTCATTACTAAAAGACAACCCATTTTTGGTCTTAGGCAATTTCTAATACCGTAAGATTATAAGCAATTACTAGATCTTGCGATTATGCCTGGGGATGAGATTGAAGTTCCAAAGGAATTACGTGAATTCATGCTAGAAGAAGCTGAAGAAACATTCCTTGGACAAAAAAATGGAGCATACAAACAATATCGATATGGTAATTTGCACATTAGAGAATATGGTGATAAATTTTTAGTTCATACAGATAGAATAGATCCGAGAAAAGATCCATTAGGACATTTAGTATATGATGCACCAGAAGTACTAATTGGAATAGCTTGTGCAATATTTGGTGGTTCACAAGTTACAAAAAAATATCTCAAACAAAAATCAAAAAAATCTGCTTTCAGTTCTGGTTTGTTATCATCTTTTATTGCAGGATATTTAGGATATTTGACTACAAAAAAAATTAAAAAATATTTGGAGTAATTATGTCTGCTGTGAGAACCGTTCAGGTACTGATAAAACTGCTTCCATCAATTCTTGCATTACGTAAAGATAGAAAAAAATGGATTAATCAAGAAAAAAACCAAATTGATTCAGAACAATTTAGAAAAAATGCACATAAAGTACTTGATACTTTTATTACATTAGGTCCGGTATACATTAAACTAGGACAATGGCTTTCATCACGAGCTGATATCTTACCACAACCATATTTAGAAGAACTATCAAAGTTACAAGATAGTGTTCCTTCCGCTCCATTTGAACAAGTAAAACCAATTATTGAAAAAGAATTAGGACCAATAAAAGAAAAATTTGATAATATCAATCCTGATTCGATTTCTGGAGCATCATTAGGTCAGGTTTATCGTGGTTCAATTTCTGGTCAGCAAATAGTCGTCAAAGTAAAAAGACCTGGAATTGAAAAAATTGTAGAAAAAGATCTCAAAGTTTTGAAAAAAATCCTTCCTCTTGCACTAAGATTTGTTGATCCAAATTTGCGATACTCTGCAAAGGCCATGCTATCTCAATTCATTGAAACAATTCATGAAGAAATGGATTATACCAATGAATCAAAAAATCTCAAAAAAATCAAACAGGACATGGAAAATGTCAATAAAGTAGTTGTACCGTTAGTTTATGACGATTTCTCCTCAAAAAATGTTCTTACCATGGAATATCTTCCAGGGATTAAGGTTACAAATGTACAAGCCCTTGAAGAGAAGGGAATTGATAGAGAACAACTAGTCATTGATGTTCACAAAGTCTTTTTTACTATGCTTCTTAAACACACTATTTTTCATGCAGATCCTCATCCAGGTAACATTTCAGTGACTGATGATGGGAAACTAATCCTATATGACTATGGGATGGTTGGCCGAATAACTAATGAGACAAGATTCAAACTTATACGACTATATCTTGCATTAGTAGAAAAAAACCCTCCTAGAGTAGTTAATGCAATGAATGATCTTGGAATGCTGATTCCTGGATACAATAGAGAAGTAATTGAAAAAGGAATAGAACTTTCAATTCGTGCTATGCATGGAAACAAACCTGATGAGATGGAAGTGGCAAGTTTAATGGAACTGGCAAATCAAACTATGAGTAAATTTCCATTCGTATTGCCAAAAAATTTGGCTTTGTATATGAGAATGGCTTCAATAATAGAAGGAATTTATAAAACTCATGATGTAGATTTCAAGTTTGTAAAAGTTTTAAAAAATATTCTTGAAGAAGAAAATCTAATTCCACGAGCATATGTTGAAGAACTAAAAATTTCATTTGAGAAATTTTCTAAATCAATTGATTCTGCAATTCGTTTGGGACCTGAGATGCAAAGACTAATGGATGAAACAAAAATTTTTATGAAGAAACGAAAACCAATGGTTTTGATCAGTGGAAGTATTTTTGCTTCTGCACTTTTCATTGGCTCTGCGATTTTGTATTCAACAAATGAATCACTTGGTTTGATTGGAATGATCAGTTCTGGTTTGGTAATGGCTGTATCTGGATTTTTTAGAAAAAATTAATCACTCTATAGAAATATTTTTTCCTTTTTTTGTAATGGGAATAATTAATGTAAGAACGCCACTTTCGTATTTTGCAGAATCTATCTTCTCTTCTCCCTGTTTAATATCGATTGGGAGTCTAATTTTTTTATCAATAATGCTGGGTCTTTGATTTGAAATAAGTGATTCATTTTCTTTTTCATCACATACCTTATGTGCTTTAATTGAAAGAATATCTCCACACAAGGTTAATTCGATATCTTTTTTTTCAAAACCTGGGATATCAATTACTACTTTTAGATTTTCATCGTTGAGATACATATCTACTGGAGGCAAAATAAATTCATAAAATTCTCTTGATTTATTTCCAATCTCCTTGATCACTTCTTTTACAATGCCCATTTTGAGATATATGCCCAATTTTTAGTTATAAACCTTGTAA
>JBHHVV010000097.1:0-3322 GCA_046754445.1 Candidatus Nitrosopumilus sp. | reverse complement strand
CAGGTGTTGGTTCAGGTGTTGGTTCAGGTGTTGGTTCAGGTGTTGGTTCAGGTGTAATTAGATTTAATTCTCTATATTCAATTGATTTTTCTAAATTTCCATCATATGTGATTTTGATAGGATAAATTCCATCAGTTGTCCAAGTGGGACCACCAACGTGGAATTCAGCTGAAAAACTTCCATCAGAATTTGCTGGAACAGTATTAAAATCTGCAAAGTTTGATTTGCCAGGAGTAAAAATTTGAATAGTTACAAATGGAATTTCAGGATCATATGAAATATGTCCAGTTATTATTAATAGATCAGATTTATGGTAAAGATCTTTGTCAGTTGAAAAATCATTTACACTTCCAAAAACGAATGATGAACTTATTGATAATATCGTCAGAAGAGAAATAATCAAAAAGTTAGAATACATTTTAAAAAAAATAATTTTCAATATTAATTAAAGAATTCGCCATATAGATTAATTGAGTTTAAGTAACATCAGTGAATATTTCAACTACCTTCTTTGCCAAGGTTTCAATGTTAGCAGCAGGTTCTGCAGATATCAACAATAGAATTTGAGTAATTGGAAATGGAAAACTTACTAAAACTGCCTTATCTCGTCTTGCTGCAAGATAATTTATAGGTCCAAGACTTTCATCATGTTCCTTACGAATAGATATTTTTGAAACAAATTCCAGAAATGACTGTAATCTAGTCTCATCACCTTCATGAGGAACAAGTCCTTCCTTGAATCCCCCTGCTATTAGTTGACCATCTTTGTCAACAATTCCAGCGAATCGGATCTCTGATTCTTCGAGAAGATGATTGCATTTTTCACGATAATGTATGAGAGTGGAATCTGATGACATGTTAAAAATAGTTAAGATATCAAAAATAAAAACCTAGTCAATTCAAGAAGAGATTCAAAAATAGCCTTTAAAGATGAAATTCTAATTGGTTTACAGGTTTAAGAAGTTTTTACATGGAATTAATAAGTAAAAATCAAAATTTGGTATTATTGAAAACCATAGTTTTTGGAGTTCTAGCCATATTGTTAATTAGTCTAAATGTTCAATTGGTTTTTGCCCATAATCCAGATTTTGAAGTTACTACTGCAAAAGACATTCTAAAGTTTTGTGAATTTTTTTATGAAGAATATCAATTACTTGGATCATATGATTTAGCAGTGCAACATCCACAATTCCCAAACATTAGAGCATGTGTAATTTTGTACAACCATATTGCATGGAATAGCACACATGAAGCAAGAGATATCGTACTAATTTCAGAGATTGAAAAATATCTAGGAGATTCAAGTTACATCAAAGAGAGACATATTGAACATTCAGACAGATTTCCAGAATGGATCAAAAAAGATGCTCAATTATGGATAAAAAATGAAAAACAAGATATAGATTTTGCATATGGAATAAGAACCATGTTAGAGGCAGGGATTCTCAAACTAGACCCCATCAAAAGGGATTGTAATAATGGAGATGTTTGTTTGAAAGAAGGGGATTTTATCAAATATTCGCATTTTGATAAATTTGGAAATGTGATAACAATCAAACACTCAGTGAAGGAAATCAGCAACGAACAAATTATTATGAATGCTGAAAAAATTTCCAGTGAAGGAATCACAAAAAAAGAACTGATTCTGTATAAAAATGGAAAAATCAAGACACATGAATGCTGTGAATTTTACGAATTTGTATTACCAGTTCCAATTAATCTAGGGGACATCATCTCAGATAATGTAAAAATTATTGGCGAAACAACATACACTTTTGAAAATAACATAATAAAATCATGGTTGGCAAGTGACACAACAGGTCAGAATACAAAAATCATAGATAAAAAAACAGGACTAGTATTTTATCAAGAACATCACGATACCAAAGTATTGTCAGTAGGAGATGAAACTAAAATTACGGATTCGAGTTTTTTTGATGCAAAATATGATTTGGATTCCCATCAAGTAATAATTCCAGAATGGTTGAAAACAACAACAATGTGGCTATTAGATGAAAGAATTTCAGAATCAGAATATCTAAAGGCATTGGAGAATTTAATTTCGAGAAATATTCTCAGAGTGTAATTACAAATGACATTTCAATAATACATAATCAATAATTTTTTCCTCAGATGCTTTTTTCATTTTATTAAGAGAATTAAAAAGAATTTTTTCAACATATGGTGAATAATGTTTTAAAATAGATTTTTTTAGTAGAGTTCGATTTTTCAAATAATAATCAACAAGAGGTTCATAAACATTTGAGCCAATTAATTTTTCATCTGAAATAGAAAATCCTGTTGACGAAATTTGATTTTTTAAATAATCAATACTGTAATGTTCTGATGACCAAGTAAATTTTAAAACACCTAGTTTTCCTAAAGATGAATTACCATTAGTTACAGGAATAGCCATTACTAGTAATCCAGATTTAGATAAGATCCTTTTTGATTCAGAAATAAAATCAGACAAGGGTTTGAAATGTTGTGCAGATTCTAAAGCCAGTACACGATCAATGGAATCATCTGCAAAAGGAAGTTTTGTAGATGTTGAATTCAAAAACTCCATGTTTTTTTGTCTAGAAGAAAGTAATTGTGTGAAATTAATATTTACATCATACAAATGAAGATGTGAAAAATGTTTTATCCATAATTTGGATGGAGCTGACAAACCACTTCCCACATCAACAACATTTTTTGCAGAGGACAACTCTGCTAAATCTCCAAAAACCATGCAGAGATTATTTTGTGCAGAGATAGGATCTGTGTGATTTGAAGACCAATATCCAAAATTAAGCATAGAGCCACCCGTAGCAAGCTGCATAACAGGTGAAAGGGTACTGTAAAGATTCACCACGTCTTTTTCATTTTTACGAAATGTCCAAAGTAACAGGTGGAGAGGATTGATAGATATCAAAAATAATTTCAAATTTATTTGAAATTAGGGATATTAATTTCTAGGGTAATCCTTCTGAATCTTCTGCACAATGTTTGTGAACCCAATTTTCATCTTTATTTTTTGATATCTCTTTGCCAGGTTCAATTTTGCCACCACAGGAGATACAAGATGATGTAAATTTTGCTTTCATGACTATTCACTCTTATGCACAAATAAATCATCTTTGTTGCAAAAGAGGTTAACCAATGATTAACACATTTTATTAATTTGAAACTAACAGATGTTATGTGAATAATTCAGAAACATCAGAAAAATTAATCATTGCAAAATGGGCAGATAGATTTTTTGCGTGGTTGATTGTTTTTCTCATAATTTCAATTATTTCAACAGCAATGATTTTTGTATCGTTTGGAACAATTAATT
>JBHHVV010000096.1:0-3493 GCA_046754445.1 Candidatus Nitrosopumilus sp. | reverse complement strand
TTTTACCTGCATTCTTCCTTCGAGTTGCTGCTGCCTTTCTCTTACGAGCTGCTGCTTTTTTTAGTGCTTCAGCTGCTTTCTTAGCTGCATTTCTCTTTCGAGTTCTTGCTGCTTTCTTAGCTGCCTCTGCTCTTTTGGCTTTAGATATTGCCATAACTTTTTGCAAAAATCATATGTGTTATATGGTAAAAGTCACACATTACTACGCAAACTATAGAAAAATTTGACACATTTTTTGATTTTTTTAAATTTACGATCAGCAATTTGTAATACATACAACTGCAGTATCAACAGTTGATTGCTCTTTTTGTGGTCTTACAATAATCTTGTACTGTTTTTCTTCATCAAATGGAATATCAAACTGAGTTGTCCTCTCAATTGATTTTCCAGGTTCAATCCATTCTACTAACAGGTCTTTTGATGAAAATTCCCCGTAAACTGCCTCATGTTTTTGTTCTTTTTCATCAACTATGTACAATTGACCTCCTGAAAGCAGGGTTTTTTCATCTCCGATGTTTTTTGCAGTAATCCCTATCTTTACAAACGTATTTTCAGGCTGAACTTCTTTACTTCCTTCATGAGTTCCCTCAAATGATATCACATATTCTACAGGTCCTACAGTAATTGTTTCACCTGCAACTGATTCAATGTAGTTTGTTGTATATTGTGTATACATGTAGTTTGCAACAACCATTGAAGCAATAATGGCTCCGATAACGATCACAACACCAATTCCTGCCATAAATTGATTGAATTATTTTGGTATATAGTTGAAACGCATTTTTTTGGTATGATTTGATCGAAAAACCAGGGGTTTGAACAAATTTTTGTTTGATTAGCGATCAAAAATATTTATCATAATTTCATAATTGATGATATTGTTTTATATATTCCATGTTTGACGTTTGTACTAATGACTCAAACAAAAACTCTATTGGGGCTGCATTGCAGCTGTATTGGCAGTTGGCCTTGTTAGTTCTCCAATTTGGGCAGATCCTATAACAGAACTAGTAAAAACTAAAGTCAAATACGATGAATATGATAAAATCAAATTCAAGTTAGCTGAAAAAGTTCCAACTGACGGAAGCGTATTTGGTGGTTATGCAATATTTACATCTGGACATGTAATTGCCGTGACATCACATCCTAGTTTCTATGATAGCGAAACACAGACTGCACCTAGTCCAGGACAAGTAGCACTTGATCCATTCCCAGGACCAGCTGCTGTATGTAACGTTGGTGACGTTGCATGTGGAGCTGAATGGCATACTCATATGGTAGAGCCAGTAACCGCTACAAACTCTGACAACAGTCCTGTTTGCGCAATCGCAGCTGTAGGTGCCTTAACTTTTGAGGAAGTATCTGAAGAATTAAAAGTCAAAGCAAAAAAGATAGTTCTCAAAGAAATTGAATCTGATGACTTTACAGATGCAGTTTCTGGAAATGAGAAAGACTTTACAGCCGGATCTCCTGTTGATGCAGATGTTGCACTTGCAGGAATTCTTCCAGAAGAACCAGGATTCCAAGGTGTTGGATTTGACTTACATCCAACTACTGATGATTTAGGAAACCTTGTTGTCTGTATAGGTCCTCCTCTCTAAACGAAGGATTTTTCCTTTTTTTTCTTTATTTTTTCATTAAATTTTGGGGGTTTAGCTTTTACGCACAACTCTAAAAGATCATACATGTTTAGCTGGGAGAGCTTGGTGGAATTATAGTTGCATTTCATATCTAGGCACAAGTGTTCAACCCCCATCTAAAACAGCCCTTTTTGAAAATTTCACATTATGCCTAAACACATAATTTTTCAAGGGGGGTTTAACGCCTAGGCATAAATAATAAAATCATGTATTTTTAGAAATTTCCTAACGTTGATGAAACCCAATCCATAATTTGGGAAAATATGCTGGATGTTAACACTTTAAACTCTTCAAACAAATTGTTTGTTATCTCAAATGATTGATTTATTGATGATTCATCAATTTGTAAAAATACACTTTTCATATGTTTTTCAAGTAAAATCAAAATTTTACTTTGTGTATTCATTTTTGAACACACATTTTGTGTAAAATAAGGGGGGTTTTAGCCCCACAAAACAACTAGGGAGTTATGTTTTTTCTACTCTGATAGTAATTTTACCTTTTTTGGCAGTGTTGACTATTTTGAGAGCTTTATTCACTACACCCATACCAAATCTTGTTAGTTCTGCTGAAGAAATGGTTAATTCTTTTGGTTTAGATTTTGATGTTTTTCTTTTCATATTTTGAAATGGTGAATTTTAGATATAAGACCCGCGTAGAATTGATAAATCATTCATTTTTAGAATGTCTTCATCAGAAATCTTGATGTTTTTTCATATTTTTCAGAAACACTATCAATAGCATCAAACATTGATTGTTGATTGATATTTTCCTTATCATCTAACACCACATAAACTCCGATTTTTTGTTTACCGTCTTCAGTGATGAATTTGTTAATTGCCTGAATTGAATAACAAAAATCTGATACTTTTTTCTCAAATCTTTCTTTCTCAGATTCATTAAAGCCCAAATATCTTGAAATTTGATTATTTTTCATAACTACTTTTGCCCCTATTACTAGAATTCCTGGTTGGGCTTTTGGTTCAAAAACATCTATAGGTATTCCAAACGGTCCTGCATGTTTTATTAGTACTTGAAAAGAATTTTCTGTATTTTTTACTTCTTCAAATGAAGATCCTTCATGAATAATCCATCTTTCTACATTATCTCTCATTCTAGAACTCATTACAAAATGTGTAAATCAGTACTATATGATTCTAAATCTTATTGATCACATCTCTAAATTATTAATATTTCTAAATTCGAGTTTAGAAATATTTAAAACCTATACTTGTCAAACACCAAAAATTGTGACTAGACATTTACATTAAAACCAGAATCTATGCCTGGGATTGATGAAGCTACCAAAATATTGAAAATTATTCCAATGATCATTAAAATAACTCCTAGATACAAACAATTTCTTGCTTTGTTAGGATCATCTTGGCGTAAAATAAAAAATGCAATTAATCCACCAATAATTCCTAAAAATACTGGCAACAAAAACCATGCATTACTTCTTGGTTTTTCTGGATATGCCATGATATTGAAATTATTTTGTGACTATTGATTTTTTCTGTTGTTGTGTTATCTCAATTTCTACAGTCTCTAGTGGGTCTTCAACTTGATTTCGTTTAATTGAGAACATTTTTGGTTTTTCAAAATCATCAGTACAATCAGGACATGCATAAACTAACACACGATGCTCATTCGGTGCTTTCGGATTTGACAATCTAGGATAATATACTAATCTTGCACCACAATCTACGCAATATCTGTTGGCCCTTCTAGTTCTGACCAATGTAAACCTCCTGCATATTCTTGATGGGCGATCATCTATTAGATCTATTTTGTCTAATAGAGTACACTATTTACTATCAACCGATCAATATTTCTAATTTCGAATTTAGAAA
>JBHHVV010000095.1:0-3573 GCA_046754445.1 Candidatus Nitrosopumilus sp. | reverse complement strand
CAAGGTTTATAACCAAAAATTGAGCATATAACACAAAATGGGACTAGTCAATGAAGTAATCAAAGAGATTGGAAACAAATCTAGAGAATTCTATGAATTTGTTTTACCACCAGTTGACATGTATCTTAATGAAGACAGTCTTAAAGTGGTAATAGATATTCCAGGATTTTCCAAAAAAGATATCAAACTAAGTTTATGTGGAGACATACTTTCTATCAAAGCACAAAAAACAATTAACGAAAAGGAATCAGAGTCACTAATTTCAAATCAAAGACCAAATCTAATTGATAAAAAAATTAGATTGCCAATTGACATTAAACAAGGAGAAGAAAAAATTGAATCTGCAAAATATGAAAATGGAATTCTTATACTGATTATTCCTGTGACAAAAAAGGGAAAAAATATTTCAATTGAATAGCTTAGTATTTTCTAAAAAATCCTGAAGCTGCCATTATCAAACCAGAACTAATCATTCCAACTAAACCAAGAGATTCATTTGATTGAAACAAAAATACTGAACCAATGAAAATTGCAGAGGCAAAAATACTTCCACTGAGTAAAACCATAGGTTTTCTTTTTTTCATAAAGATTTCAGCTTCTTCTTTTAATTTTAACATCTCAGGTCCTAATCGTAGTGCAGCATCAATTGATTTTGAAAAATTTTCAAAAAATATCTTTAATTCTTCAACATATGCTCTTGGAATCATATTTTCTTCCTCAAGTATATTTTTTAGAACTTTGACAAATTTGAAATCAACATCATGAGTTTTGTAAATTCCCTCAATTATTGATGCCATTCTCATATACAAAGCCAAATTTTTTGGTAGCATAAATGGAAATTTACTCATAGTTTGATTTGCAAGTTCCATCAAACTTTGTACTTCCATTTCATCAGGTTTGTTTCCATGCATGGCACGAATTGAAAGCTCTATTCCCTTTTCAATTACTGTTCTATTATATCCAGGAGTTAGCATTCCAAGATTATCCATAGCATTGACAACTCTTGGAGGGTTTTTTTCAACTAGTGCAAGATATAATCGAATTAGCTTGAATCTTGTTTCATTATTTATTCGTCCAACCATTCCATAGTCATACAAGATGAGTTTTCCATCATCAGTTACCGATATGTTTCCAGGATGAGGATCTGCATGGAAGATTGAGTGTTTGAGAAGCATAGTAAAAAAGACCTTATGGACATCAATGACGAGTTGTTCTCTATCAATTCCCTTCTCATCTAGTGCCTGTACGTTTGTGACTTTGATTCCTGGAAGATATTCCATAGTTAGTACGTTTTTTGAAGAAAAATCATCAAAAACTTCTGGAACAACTACTTTGTTAACATCTCCCATATCCTTTTTGATTTTTTTGAGGTTTTCAGATTCAATAGTATAATTCATCTCTTCGTAAATGGTTTCAATAAATTGAGAAAGCATAGCCTTTGCTGAATAGCGTAAGTTTGGATCAACGAATCTTAATGCTAGTGGAAGAATTTTTTTTAAAACTTTAAGATCTTCTTCTACAACTTTTTCAATTCCAGGTCTTTTTACTTTGATGACAATTTGTTGACCAGAAATTGAACCACGGTAAACTTGTCCTAATGATGCACCAGAAATACAATTAGAGTCTATTTCATCAAACTTTTCTTTTATTGATCCAAGATCTTTTTCAATTATCGGTTTAACTTGTTCAAAAGGAGCAGCAGGTACGCTATCTTGCAGTTTTGCAAGCTCTTCTAGATATGGTTGAGGTAAGATATCTGCTCTAGAAGAAAGCCATTGTCCTAATTTTATGTAGACGGGACCAAGTGAAATGAATGTATTAAGTACTTTACGAGCATTTTTTCTAAATTGTTCTAAATCTATTTGATTTCCCTCATGATTAATCCATTTTTTTCTATCTTTACGTAATGCAAAAATTGATGGTAAAAGTTTGATGAGCACCTGAATTGTTCTAATAGTAAACATAAAATTTACTCCAAATAATTTTTAATTTTTTTCGTGGCAGAATACCCTATATATCCAGAAATAATTGATGAAATTAAACCAGAAGTTAAGGTTAATTTTTTTGATTTTTTATTGAGAAACTTTTTTGCAATTTGTGAGCCACCAAAAATTGCACATGCTAAACCAATTAAAACTTCAGGTGCATCAGATACTAAATGTCCAATTGGATCTTTTCTAGGATCAATTTTATCAGTATGAACTAGAAATTTATCATCATATTCTCTAATGTGTAAATTACCATAACGATATTGTTTGTATGCTCCATTTTTTTGTCCAAGGATTGTTTCTTCTGCTTCTTCTAGCATGAATTCTCGTAATTCCTTTGGAACTTCAATCTCGTTTCCTGACATAATCGCAAGATCCAGTGATTGTTTATAATCTTACAGTCAAGAGAATGCTTCAGCCTAAGACCAAAAACGCATTGTATTTTGGTGACGGCTAGATAGAGTTTTGTAAATTAGTATTTAGATCTCACTGAGAATTTCTACGTGTCTCTTTTATTCAAATTGTATACACATGAATCAAATAGGTAGGATGGAGACTTTTTCCCGAAAAGAGATCTCACACCATCTATTGAATATATGACTAGGATGTTTTTAGTCGATCTTTTGTAAACATTAGAAAACTAATAGAAAAGACTGCTAACATTGCAACTCCTGGGATGTATGCATAGTTAAACCCGATTCCAGGATGATCCTCTTGATGATAGTAATTGATTAGAAATGTTGCAACTAACAAAATAACTCCAATAATTGTTAGTTTTCGATGTGTCTCCAACAAACATAACTTTGCTGTTAACTATATGAATTTAGAAAAATATCTTGAAAATATTCAGAGAAGTGGTGTTGTGACAAATCCTACTATACTACCTACTAGAAAGAGAAATACGCCTTTTGCCATACCCAATAATACTTCCTTAAGATATGATATAATTATGATGTAAATTTCCCAGAACTGGAAATTAGTATTATCAAGGTTTAGATTCCATTTGGGACAATTTTTGGATTACTTCTTCAAGTTCTGCTTTGTTATCATTGATAACACGTTTGATTACTTCAATCTCTTCGTTTATCTGTTCTATTGGGATATCATCAGAGTTATTGATCTGATCTTCTAGATCTTCTAGGATCTGTTGATTGTATTGATTGATTTTTTCTAATTCATTCTTGTATTTCTCTAATTTTTCATATTGAGAAGTAATTTCAGGAACGTCAACAATTTCTTGGTTTGTTAGAAAACCTAGAGAAATCACAATACTTCCAACAGTTAAAGTTGAAATTAGAACAATAATACTTAATCTCATTTTGAATTGACCTTATTTTCCTACTTTAGATTTGAAATTTAATTCTAACTTGCCTCAATAGGTGTTTTTTTACGCCTACGCATAATGTAAATTCCAGCTCCTATTGCCAAAATAATTGGTATAACAATCATTGTTGGTTCAAGTTCACCCTCATTATCATTTGATGGTTCTTTAACAAGGATTGTTGCATCGTGATTTAGAAATATTTCATCTCTAACATTATCTTTGTATCTTACAGTAATGGTAATGTCATGTTCTCCATATCTT
>JBHHVV010000094.1:0-3799 GCA_046754445.1 Candidatus Nitrosopumilus sp. | reverse complement strand
ATGACGACAAGCATGACGACAAGCATGACGACAAGCATGACGACAAGCATGACGACTAAAAATCTAAAAAATTAAAATTTATGATATTTTAATTATTTTAAAATCTATGGAAAAGAAATAGCTTCAGATATTGTAGAATCAAGATCAGAAATTTTTATTCTGTTCTGCTCCATCGAATCTCTTTTTCGTAAAGTAATGGTTTCATCTTCTAATGTTTGATGATCTACTGTTACTGCAAAAGGAGCACCAATCTCATCTAGTCTTCTATATCGTCTACCGATAGCTCCTGAATGATCTAAGAATGCATCACATTTACGCTTAATTTGAAGGTAAATCTCATCTGTTTTCTCTTTTAGACCGTCTTTTTTGACTAGTGATAAAATTCCTACATGAATTGGAGATAGATATGGCTTTAGGGACAAAACAACTCGTTCGTGTTCTTTGTCATCTTTAAGACTATGCTCCAAAATTGTATAGAGACTTCTATCAATTCCCATAGAAATCTCAAAGACATGCGGAAGAACTTTTTCATCATTATCCATCACTTCAAATTTTTCTTTGCTTTTAGTTGCATGGCTAGACAAATCATAGTCAGATCTATAGTTGCATGCAACAAGCTCTAACCATCCAATTGTTGTTTCAACTTCAAAATCAAACGCAACTTCTGCATAGAATGCCTTTTCTTTATCTCCAAGTTTCCTAAATCTGCTTTTTGTAATGTCAATTCCTGTCTTTTCATAAAATTCTGTTAATATTCCCAAGTAATATGCTACAAACTTGTTTGGAACAGTACCTGATTCTACTGCTTCTTTGCATGTCATAGAAACAGGTTCTGTATCAGTTTGAACTATTATAGTGACATCTTGAATCTCTGAGAATCTATCCATCTCTTCTAATTTTGTTGGATTACAAAATACTTCAATTTCTGCTTGATAAAATTCTCTTAGACGAAGTAAGCTTTGTCTTGGAGCAATTTCATTTCTAAAGCTCTTTCCGACTTGGGCAATTCCTAAAGGAAGTTTGCCTCGCATAGTTTTGAAAAGTCTAGGAAAATCTACAAAGATTGATTGACATGTTTCAGGTCTAAGATATGCTTCTTCTTCTTGAGGACCAATACCAACTCGAAACATCATGTTGAATTTTTTAGTCTTATCAAAATCCCCTTTACATTTAGGACACTTTATGTTATTTTGTGAAATTGCATTATCAAATTCTTCCAAATCTGCACTTTCTGGAATCTCGATTTGTGTAATTTCGGCGATTGTTCTATCTGCTCTAAATGTTGAATTACATTTTGTACATTTTATTATTGGATCAGCAAAATTTCCCAGATGACCTGATGCCTCAAAAACTGATTTTGACATTATTTGTGAACCATCAATCTCAAGCATACCGTCTCGTCGGATTAGTTCTCTTCTCCATAATTCAAGAAATTTATTTTTTAATCCAACTCCAGATGGGCCATATTCCCAGAATCCCGCATGTGCATCTGAATAAACTTCACAGCTTGGAAAATAAAATCCACGCTCAAGTGCTAGTTTCATTACTGCTTCATAGTCCATGATTACTTCCCTCAGTCATTGAATAAATTTCTACGCAAATTCCTTTGCAACTCTGACATTCTCAAAATCATCTCTATCGTCATCTATTGGGGTTTCTAAAATTATAGGAATTTTTTTCTTGTTTGCAAACTTTACAATGGCAGAAATTCCTTTTTCTCCAATTCCTCCCATTCCTAAATGATAATGTCTGTCAAGATTGCACCCAAGATCTCCTTTTGCATCATTTAGATGTAAAATTTTCAAATTCTCAATGCCAACATGTTTATCAAATTCAGAAAATGTTTCTTTTACTTTATTTTCTGTTCTCAAATCATATCCTGCAACAAATGCATGACAAGAATCAATACAAACACCAAATTTTTTTGCAGGTTTTAGTTGCTTGAAAATTTCTCCTAGTTGTTTAAATTCAGAACCAACAGAATTTTTCTGTCCTGCTGTATTCTCCAGCAGAATAACTACATCATTTTTTGTTTTCCCTGCTTTTGTTAAACCTTCAACTAGTCTTTTTATTCCTGCTTCTTCTCCAGTACCCAAATGACTGCCAAGATGTGTTACAAGATATGGAATTCCTAATTGTGCACAACGCTCAACTTCATTTATCAAAGCTTTTACAGACTTTTCAAATCCATCATCTTTTGGTGTAGCAAGATTTGGCAAATATGGCATGTGTGCACAGGTTGCAAATCTGTCAATCTTACTTTTTTTTAGTTTTGATTTAAAATTTGTAATGTCTTCTTTGGTTAGTTCTTTTGCATGCCATCCCCTTGGATTTCTAGTAAATATCTGAAAAGCAGAGCATTCTCTCTCAACAGCATTGTCTACTGCTTTATCAATTGAACCTGAAATTGAAACATGACAACCGATCTGCATATGTGGTATTTTTTTTAAAACATAATTTAAACCAGCATCAAATCTGAAAAACCAGATTTTTAAGTAAATTAGATAAATCACTATCATGATTGCCCTAGGACAAGATGAAATTGCAAAGTATCCATTTTTAGCAGATGCTGGTCAATATCTCAAAGATCAAGGGTTTTCACTAGAACAGTTTGGAACAGATCCTGATCTAAAACCACTCATTGAAAAAGCATATGATAGAATTATGGTAGCTGCTGATGGAAAAATCTACAAATCTGATCTAATTGAAGATCATGTCGCAAAAGAGGCGGCTCTTCCTAGAGAAGTATTCTCATTTCTTTTGGCAATTGTCCTCTTAAAATTATGTGGAATGCATACTCTAATCAAGAGATTTGCATTGGCAGAAGCTAGACGTGCAGAAAAGTATCTAGAAAAAGATCTCTCAAATATTTCAGATGAGTCAAAAAAAGAATTAGCAATTAGAGTTATTGATGATCTGTTTTCAGTTCAAGTAGAAAAACAAGATGATTACTTTGTAATTCCAATTTCTGATTATCTAAAACATTCAATAAATTTCCATGAAAGAGAATGGAAATTAATTAACAGACATGTTGAAAACGGACAAGTATTCTTGACTCCGCATGAAACAGTCCGATTAATTAGAAAAGAATTGGGAACATACATAAATTCTAAAATTATTAATGCAAAAACTCCTACAATGATTCCTGGTTTTGAGGATTTTGTAAATAAACTTGCATTGTTGTCAAAAAAATTTGCAACATATACTGTCACTACTGGAGAATATCCTCCATGTGTTAAACATGCAATAGATGTACTAGAAAAAGGTGAAAACCTTCCCCATTCTGGACGATTCATGTTAGCAACTTTTCTGTTATCTAAAGGTCAGTCTGTTGAACAAATTGCACCATTATTCAAAAATGCTCCTGATTATAATCAACGTGTTACACTTTATCAACTAAATCATCTGGCTGGAACTTCTGGAAGTGGCACACAATATTCTTGTCCTTCATGTGAAAAACTAAAAACACAAAGTCTTTGTTTTGCAACATCAGAATGTGATAACATCATTAACCCATTACAATTTGGAAAAAAGAGGAAATAATGCAAGCAGCCGAAATTAACTTCTTAGAAGATTCATTTAAAAAATATTATTTTGAACACTTTGATCGAATTCGAGTACCTGAACGAACATCTGAAAGAGAATTTGGTTTTCAAAAATTCAACTCAGGAATGACTCGTCATCTACAAATCAAAGATGATAAAGAATTACATCTATTGTTTATGCAAAATGTTCCTTCAGATGTTTATTGTTCTAATGCATACTATACGTTTCCCAATTTACCAATGAATGAAAAAGA
>JBHHVV010000093.1:0-3831 GCA_046754445.1 Candidatus Nitrosopumilus sp. | reverse complement strand
GAGTTAAATAATGCTAATCAGAAATATCTGTATGAATTATTGGCTTTTTGCACTAACTCCGTTAATTCTTTTTGTTGGAATTGCACCAGCGTTCGCAGAAAACATCTCGGTCACTGTTCCTGAAAATACTTCAGTTCAAGGATGTGAAACAACTAACGCTTGTTACACTCCCTATGAAATAATCATTAATGTTGGTGATAAAGTCACATGGACAAATACTGACATGGCATTTCACACAGTAACAAGTGGGAATCCTGTAGATGGAGCAGATGATCTCTTCGATTCTGGAATGTTTAAGATAGATGAACAATTCTCACAAAAGTTTGAAAAATCTGGAAATTTTGATTACTTTTGTACTCTTCATCCGTGGATGGAGGGAGTAGTTGTAGTCCAGCAAGTATCAGCTGAAGATGGAACAGAAAACAATGGTGGAGGATGTTTAATTGCTACTGCAACATATGGCTCAGAACTAGCACCCCAAGTACAACAATTACGAGAATTACGAGACAATCAGTTACTAAACACAGAATCAGGTAAAGGATTTATGAATACTTTCAATGATGTTTACTATTCCTTTTCCCCTGCAATAGCTGATTTTGAAAGAGAGAATCCTGCATTTAGAGAAATGGTAAAGATTTCAATTACTCCTATGATTAGTTCTTTGTCTGTTTTGAATAATGTTGATATGGATTCAGAAGAGTCAGTAGTAGGATATGGAATTAGTCTGATTTTGCTTAACATTGGAATGTATGTGGGATTGCCAGCCATTGTTATTGTCGGAATTAGAAAAAAATTGAAATAAAAAAATTGAAAACTAGATTTTTGAAAATTGGGATTTTCTTACTTGTAGTTGTTCTTCCTTTTCTCCCAACTTCGTATGCTCATCTTGAACAAAGTAGCTCAGGGGGTGTAATGCAAGGAGATTACTTTTCATACATTGGGTTTGACCCTAGAAATCCTGCACCTGATGAACCTGTAAAAATAATCTTTAGCATTCAAGATGAAAATGGAAACGATCTCTATGACATTCAAACTATGGTGGAAATTTACAGTGATAGTATGGAAAAAAGAATATTCTATGAGCCTTGGACTGAACAAAAAATTGGAGATTTTGAGATACCTTTTGTTTTTGAAAAATCTGGAACATATCAGATAATACTAAGCATTTATGAAGAAGACAATCTACAAGAACATGTTATTGCGCCTCGTCAGATACCCTCTAGTTCTTCAGATTGTAATTGTACTAGAGTGCTGTTCAATGTTTCAGTTTCAGAAAACTGGGATAATATTTGGAACTCTTTGATGGTGGTTATCATAGTGTTGCCATTTAGTGTCTTTGGATATGCAATGTGGAATAATTACAAAAACAAAAAAGATTCAAAACAAAAGTTGAGCAAACATGAAACACTTCGATATGTGATAATGTTCTTGGCATTTGCAGGGGGAATAATCCATTTGTCTATCTATATTGATCATGCTCCCATTCGTGTAGAATATGGAATGTTTCTACTATTAGCTGCAATTTCTCAAATTGGATTTGGGGTATTGGTTTTGTCAACGGTATTGTTTGCTCCAAACATGTCCCAAAAAGAACTCAGAATTATTTATCGTAGAAATATGGCAGTTTACCTATTTGGTGTAATTGGATCTGCTGTTCTAATCGGACTTTACCTCTATGCTGTAAGTTTTCCTCCTCCTTTATCTCCAGAAAACCATCCAGAACATGTTGACATCTCAGGAATAATTGCAAAGACTCTAGAAATTGCCTTGATAGGAGTTATTGTCTATGTAATGAATTTGGAATGTAAGCTAAAGAATGAAAAACAGATTACAAGAAGCGGTTGATAATGACAAAAGTCATACGACTTGAATGAGTGATGCTTAGAATTGTTCCTAAAATAGTCAGGGATTTAAAGAAAAAGTCAATATTTCCTAGCCTAAATTATAGTCTATCTTGGAAAATAAAACATCACAGCAATACCAATCAAAACAATCCCTGAACCAATGATCTCAAATCTATCTGGTCTTTTCTTATCTACCCAATATCCCCAAATTATTGATGATACAACAAAGATTCCTCCATAGGTAGCATACACTTTTCCAAAATTTTCAGGCTGTAAAGTCATAATCATCCCGTATGAAAATAGAACTAATCCGCCAACCAAACCAAAAATCTTTCCTTTATGATTTCGTAACCATCTCCAAACAAGATATCCTCCACCAATTTCTAATAGTGACGCAAAAAAGAATACACTTAGAGATGAAAGAACTATTTCGACCAAACCTTCTCACCTTTTCGCGGATAGTAGAAAATTATCAATACCCCGATTACTGCAATTATTGTTCCAATAATATCATAGTTATCAGGTTTTACACCATCAATTAACCACCCCCATAATATTGCCATTACAATAAAGACACCACCATAAGCTGAATAGACTCTGTGAAAGTGGGTTTTTTGAAATGTTGGAACTATTCCGTACAAAAATAATATAAAACCGCCAACTGCACCTAACATCCAGCTAAAATCTTCACGTAGCCAAAGCCAAACGAGGTATCCTCCCCCAATCTCACAAAGACCAGCTAGAAAAAATAATAGAATCGAAATGAAAATATTTTTTGATTGTTCGCCCATATCATTTCAATAAACTACAGTTACAATGCATTTTGAAATTACCTTTCTTTGTTGCCCATTTTAGTAACGGAATAATTGCAATACGTAATTCCTTTCCTCGTTTTGTTAATGTGTATTCTACACGAGGAGGGATTTCATTGAATGATTCACGTGAGATGATGTCTTCTTTTTGTAATTCTTTTAGCATTGACGCCAAAGTTGATGGACTGATTCCTTTTAGCTCCTCTAACAAGTCATTGTATCTAAGAGAACCATGATTACCAATCTCATTTACCACTAATAGAGTCCATTTCTTGCCTATGGTTTCAATTACTCCATCAAGTGGGCATAAACAAACTGCATTACTATGATTAGTCAAAGTCACTACTATACTTCGAACTTTGTATATTAAATACTTTGAATTTTGTAGTAATTCATTGCAAGTTCAGAAAAACAAATCAGAGTTAGGATTGACAATACTGGTAATAATTCTCAGTGGAGCGTCTGCAAGCTTACTATTACTGCCACCTTTAGGCATAATTTCTTATGCAGATTTTAGAAACATTGCAATAATTCCATCTGTTGTAATCATATTTGCAACAGGCTTACTTGCACGCTCAAAATACCCTAGATTAACAAGTCGACTATTCAAGGGAATGGTAGCAGGAACTATCGCCTCATTTGCACTTGAGGCAATACGAATACCTGCTTACATGTTTACAAAATGGATTCCTATGGATAGCATGATTTCATTACCTGCATTGTTACTCACTGAAAAAATTACTGTGCTATCTCAAGTAAAACAAGTAATCATGCAGTCTGGTGTTCCAATGAATTTGTACCATGCTCCAATGGATATCTTTTTGGTAGGTGGTCTTTGGCATTTTTGGAATGGCGCAACATTTGGAATCATCTATGCCATAATCATTGGCAAAGGAAAGTGGTGGTATGGAATGATCTGGGCTGTAATTATTGAGATAACTATGATGATGGCACCATATCTAATCATGATGAAAGGTGCATTTGGTGTAGAACACATGGATGGATATAACATATTTGTAGTTACATTAATTGCTCACTTGGCATTTGGTGCAGTATTGGGGATAATTGTGCAGAAATGGAAGAAAGATTCTATATCTATTCTTAATTTAGGAAAGGGAGTATAATTGGAATCAAAGAAAAAGCAATTTTGTGGTTATTGTCCTGAAGACAAATGT
>JBHHVV010000092.1:0-3950 GCA_046754445.1 Candidatus Nitrosopumilus sp. | reverse complement strand
AACTAGATAATGCTGAGAAACAATTAAAATTTCACATAAATACAAAAACAAAACTGATCAAACAATTAAAGGATACAAATGAATACAAATTACGAATAAAATTAAAAGAAAAAATTAATGAACAAAAAACTATGATAGAAATTTGGATAAGTAATATCAATTCAATAAAATCACAGTTAGAAAATTAGAAAAGAAAGGTGAGATAATTTTCATAACAAATGCAATTTTCTAGTACAATGATAAAACATTCTTATCAATTATAACTACGAAATAAGAATCAAAGCCATGAATAAATCAAAATCTCTTCTTATTATTGCAAGTATAGGGATAGTATTAGCAGTAATTGGGCTATCTGTTTATAATGAATTTGTAGAAGACAAAGAATCAGGAATACAAGAAGATAAACCAGAGATTACATTACAAACAGAACCTGAAGCAGTAGAAATTGTAGAAATTACAGGTACGCCTATGGATAATTATTCTCCTGAAGAACGAGCACAACATTGTGGAAGTTCAAATGCTAAATCAAATCAATACATCAAAGAATTTAAAATTCCCACACTTTGTACACAGCCACTTTCTATAATTGCAGATTCTGAAGGAAAAATCTGGTTTACACAAACTAATACAGGAAATGTTGCAATGTTTGATCCTGTTACTGAAGAATTTGTAGAATATCAAAATGATAAATGGACTTTGAAAAAAGCATCAATGATGTGGGGGATAACAATTACTGAAGATGATGAAATATGGTTTACAGATGAAACAAATGATTTCATTTGGAAGTTTTCAATTAAAGATAAAACATATTCAAAAATGAACTTCCCAAGTGAGATAAAAAATACATTCCCACAAAAACTAGAATATTATAATGGTTATTTTTTGATAAATGATTTTACAGGTAATCGCATTGTAGTTTTAAATCATGATGATTTGGATAATGGTGAAACAGAATATTCAGTTATTACAACCCCAGAAGGATTCTTTACTAGTCAAACATCAGTAGATGATAATGGAAATATTTGGTTTGTAATGTGGAAATACCAAAAAGAAGCAGTATTAGTTAAAACAAATTTTGAAACACATAAAACAGAAAATTTCTCTCTTCCATCTAGTATTTTTGCTCCTAATGGAGTATCAGTTGGGCCAGAAGGAAATGTTTGGATTGCAGACACTGCAGGAAGTTCATTTTACAGATTCAATCCTGAAGATAAAAGAGTGACGGAGTTTATCACATCAGATGCTCCAATTTGGACATTTGGTAATTCATCAGGTTTGATTAAAACTCCAATCACGCGTCCATATTGGAATGCTTTTGATTCAGATGGAAACATGTGGTTTAATCAGCAAACAGCAAACAGATTGGCAGTGTTTGATCCTGTTTCAGAGTCATTACTAGAATATGATATACTATCTAAAAATCCAGAATGGGCAGACTGTGGGGATTTGACTGATTGTGGAACAGCACAGAGTTTTGGTTTTACTATTCAAGATAAACAAGTTTGGTTTACAGAATGGGTTGAAAATAATATAGGCGTATTAGATACGTCTGTACCATTACCAGTAGTAATTACTTTTGATGAGGATGAGGTTGAAATTGAACAAGGACAACAAAAAAAGATCATTGTAAACGTTACACCTAAAACAAGCCAAAAATCAGATGTCATATTATCGGGAAACACTAACTCAGAGACAATTACAATTAAAACAACGTCTGAAAATGTAGAGATATCAGATAAATCAGTAAAAATTCCAGTTACAGTTACTGTAGATGAAAATGCACATAAAGGAGATTATAAGATTTTAATTGGTACGCAGTTACCAAACATTACAATATCAGCATACATGATGATTAAAGTCGTATGATTCTCATAATTTGTTAAATAATATTTGAATAATTTTTAAATCATTAGGATAAAAGATGGACATCTAAAAAATAATGACTATAAAATTTCGATCGTTTAAAAATGCACGAAACTATGTACATAAGTTACAATTAAAAAATGAAAGAGAGTGGATTTTGTTTTGTAAATCAAACAAAAAACCACACGACATACCATCTGTACCAAGACATCAGTACATAAAAGAATGGAAAGGGTTAGGGGATTGGTTAGGAACAAATGCAATAGCCCCGCAGAACAAGAAATTTAGAACTTTTAAAAGTGCAAAGAAATTCGTACAATCACTTAATTTAAAATCATATTATGAGTGGCTAGAGTATTGTAAATCAAACAAAAAACCACACGACATACCATCTGTACCAAGACATCAGTACATAAAAGAATGGAAAGGTTTTGGAGATTGGTTAGGAACAAATGCAATAGCCACACATAAAAAAAAGTTTAAGACTTTTAGAAATGCTCGACGCTTTGCAAGAGTTTTAAAATTACACAGTCATTTAGAATGGGTTCGATACTACAAAACACATACTTTACCTGTAGATATTCCTACTACGCCTAATAGAACATACAAAGACAAAGGATGGATCGGATGGAAAGATTGGTTAGGAACAAACTAGAGTATTTTTACAAAGAATTTTTTGAAATTAACAAAGTTGATTACGTATAAAAAAATAAATTCATCAAAATTTGGATACTTTAACAAATTATTCATTAATTTATCTTCTTTGAAGTGGTCCTACTCTAGAGGGGTCCACACCATCTTCAGACAGATTCAATCTTTCAAACCGCAAAAAAGGTAATTATTATATAGCAATCCGTTGGGATCGTGTTAATGAATAGAAGATTAAATATGCTCTTTACAATTGCAGCAGTAGCTGTAATGGGAGCAACTCTATTCGGAAGCACATACACACAAACCCAAATTGCTGGACAATCACTAGACATCAACAAAATGGATGTCGATGTAATTGAACAAATCCATCAAATGGGCGGTTTACAGCTTGTAATGCCTCAAGCATTCGCAGAAACTGATTGTGGTGTTCTAGAAAATTCTGGACGTAATGTAGTCGAGTTTAACTTGACTGGTGAAAGTGTTGAACTTCCAATCATGGGAGGAAAAACATACAATGCCATGACTTTTAGTGGACAAGTCCCAGGACCAACACTAAGAGTTACACAAGGTGACGTTGTAAAAATGACACTTACAATTCCAGATGATGAAGTTACTGGACACGGTAACGACATGCATGCATCACAAATGTCCGCAGGAAACTTTGATTCAGTCAATCCTGGTGAATCAAAGATGTACTGTTACATCGCTGAATCAGCTGGTGTTTTCAAATACCATTGTTCTGGTGTCCACCTAATTGGAATGGACCAACACGTACTTTCCGGCATGTACGGAATTGCAATCGTTGATCCAGTCAATGGATACAAGAAATTAATGGTAGAGAAGACAAAAGTAGACGGCAGTGGTAATGTATCATTAGACAGAAAATTTTATGATGCAGACGCGTTAGAATTCCAAATCCAATACAATCAATTGTACCTAACACCTGAAGGTAACTATGATGCAGGAGCAATGTTCCAACATCATAACACTGCAACAGTTGTTAACGGAATGCAATTTGGTTATGTACCAAACATGGCTCACAACTTACTCGTCAATGGCGATGTAAACAAGAACATCTTTGTTGCACAACCATGGAATGGAGTCGAGCTCAAACAATACCAATCACAACTCTTGTTTGTTGAAAATGATCAACACGTGAGAATCTTTGCCCAAAATTCAGGTAATGAACCAGTCTTTTTCCATATTGTGGGTGAACAACTCGATAGAGTAGTTCAAGGTAACAGAGTCCAATCAGCAGCTAATGAAACTTGGTTGCTTGGTGGCTCACAGAACATGATTGTAGATGTTGTATTTGATGAACCAGGTGTATATGCATTGGTAAATCACGATTATGCAGCAATTTACACTGGTGCAGCTACAATCTTTGTAGCAGGTGATCCATTCGGCTTGAACCCAGTTCTTGTTGAGAAAGGAGT
>JBHHVV010000091.1:0-3957 GCA_046754445.1 Candidatus Nitrosopumilus sp. | reverse complement strand
AAAGGAGATATTGAGAAAACCCTTTTTCCAGATTATGCAAAAAAAGGTAAATTAAATACTGTAAAATTCAAAAATGTAAAATGGTATTCAGTGGATTCTTTTAAAGACATGGAAGAGAGTTCTTTAGAAATAGAGAAAATAATAAAATAGATTTTGGAAATTATGCCCCTGTTCTATGCAGGGTAACCATCATGTATGCTACTTCTTCCACAAAGGATTCATCATCAGTTGATGAGGTGTATTTTGTAGCATCATTCCAGAAGCTTGCTTTCTGAGGCACATTTTCAGATAACATTAGTTCGCTCAATAATTTTCATCATTATATGATCTGATAATATTTGACCTCAACGAAAATTAACCCATTGCTAAAACAGATACACTAGAATATCCAAACCATGTAATTATTTCATGCGTATATCATGCAGTTTAGGGTCACTTTTATCAGTAAATCAAATTCTGGAGTATTCTGAGATCATTTCAAAAACAAATGTTGAGACAATTTGGGTGCCTGAAACTTGGGGCATGGAAAATTTCTCAATTTTAGGTGCTGTTTCTGGCAAAACCACATCACAAAAAATAGGCTCATCAATAATTAACATCTATTCTAGAAGTCCATCAACTATCGCGATGGGAGCAGCCACTGTAGATACTCTTTCGAATGGAAGATTGATTCTAGGTCTCGGAACTAGTAGTTTTCCAATAGTTGAAACTTTTCATGGTTACAAATTTGAAAAGCCGCTTCAAAGAATGAAGGAATATGTGGAAATAATCCGATTAGTGTTGTCTGGAAATAAAATTAATTATGTGGGAGAAATTTTTAATTTGAAAGATTTTTCATTATTAATCAAACCACTCAGAAAGTCAATTCCAATCTATCTTGCTGCTGTAAATCAAAAAATGGTAGATTTGGCATGGAGTATTGGTGACGGAGTAATTTTCTATCTAAGACCCTTGAACGAAATGAAACAAATAATTTCAAAAATGCAATCAAAGAAAAAGATCGATGTCACATGTCAAATAATTACTTGTGTTAATGAAGATTCAGATGTTGCGATAGAACGTGCAAAAAAAACATTAGCATTTTATGTTTCGGTGGGAAAAATTTATCGAGAATTTTTAGCCAACAATGGTTTTAAAAATGAAACAAATGCAGTTTATGAAGAATTCAAACAATCAGGATTCATTAGGAATTATGAATTTGTAACAGATTCCATGATGAAATCACTTGTGATTGCTGGAACGCCTGATGAGTGTAAAAATCAAATTTCGAAGTTCCGAGAAACGGGTATGAATTTACCAATAATGCAATTTAATCCTGCAGGTGACTCATCTAAATCGTTTAAATTATTTAAAAAAACATTTTTGGATGATTAAAATGAACAAAGTAGGGATTGCAGCATATGGTATTACACCATTTTCAAAAAAAGATGAAAAAATAGAAAATGTTTTAACTGACTCTGCAAAAAATCTATTTGAAAATAATATCAAAATAGATAGAAAAAATATTGATGCTGTTTTAGTTTCTACAAATAATAACTCAAAATACCTATCACCAATTTTATCGGAAATGGTAGGAATTCAGCCAAAAATCGCCCATTCGTTAGAAAGTATGTGTAATTCAGGCACGAATTCAATAGTTTCAGCTTATTCATATATTGTTTCAGGCCTAGCTGAGATGATTCTCATATGCGGTGCAGAAAGATACGATAGCCCGGGACAGATATTAGAATGGGATAATTCTCGCGGTGAATTCAAACATCCAATATATTGGGCCTCCATTTTTTCTAAATCATATAAACGAGAATTTTCTATTACAAATGAAGAATTAGCTATTGTTTCTGTAAAGAATCATAGACAAGCAAAAGAAAATCCCAATGCGTTATCAAAGAAAACATATTCAATTCAAGAAGTTATGGATTCAAAAAAAATTACAGATGATCTTAGGCTTTTAGATTGTTCTAGACCATGTACTGGAAGTGCTTCAATTCTTCTTGCATCAGAAGAAATTTCTAAAACAATTACAGATACACCTGTATGGATTGCAGGGATTGGTCAGAAGAATACTTCTGCAGGTTTTACAAAAAATATTTCATTTAATTCAATGGAATCATCTAAACAGGCAGGACAAGCAGCATTAAAAATGGCTAATTGCAACATAACGGATGTAAATGTTGCAGAAGTACATGATGCATTTTCAGTTTGTGAACCCATGGCATTGGAAGCACTTGGTTTCTCAGAAAGAGGGAATGGCATAAATCTTGTCAAAGAACTAGATGAAACAAATAATTTTAAAATAAATCCCAGAGGGGGATTAATTGGATCAGGACATCCATTGGGAGCTACAGGAATTGCACAAACGATAGAGGTTGCACAACAAATTCAATCAAAATCAGGTAATCGACAAGTAGATGATGCTGATGTCGGATTGGTTCACAACATGTCTGCGGCAGCAACATCTTCCACAGTTTTGGTATTGAAAAAATGAATTTTGAATCAGAATTATACAAAGGGTTTTTTTGTATTCCGGAATGTGTAAAATGCAAAAAAATAGTCTGGCCACCATCTAAATTTTGTAATCATTGTTTTGGAGAAGTTTGTCTAAAAAAAGGTGATTTTGAGGGTAAAATTATTGAATTCTCAAGGCATGATGAAGATTATTTCTGTCTTGTAGAATTTGAAGATACCATCAGAATTATGGCAAAAATTTCAAAATCACCAAAAATCGGACAGATTGTTAAAATCACTAAATGTGGAATTTCTAATGGAAATTATTTTTTCAATGTCAATTGAATTTCGTGAATATGTAAGGAGTTTCTATTTTTTGATCAAATGTCCAAATAGTTGGTAATGAAACAGTGTCAATTAAATCCAGATTGTGTTTTTCAATTAATGTACTCCATCCCCCATTAGTTAAATTTCCAGAAAGGTGTCTTTTAGAATCGGTTCCTGCAAATACCAACCCAGTTTTGCTTTTCAGATCTGAAATCATTTTTATTTTTTCTATAATGTTTGTTGCCAAAACATCACCCCCCATTTGGGGTAATCCTCCAATGAAAAATATTGGATGCATTAATTCTAATTGAGAATAGTCAAAATCCAACGCATCTTCACATTTAGGATTGAAACTTTCGTGTGTAGAATCACAAATTGTTTTTTGTAAATCTACTAGCACATCGTCAATCTCTATACTGTGTGAAACCATTCCTAAAATTTTTCCACAAAATGCTATTCTTCCATCACCTGATCCAATATCGACTAATTCTTCATATCCCATTTCTTTTGAAATTACAGCCATGATGTATGCAGACATTATCCATGTAGGGTAAAATGGTTGACAACTAGTACCATGTTTTATGCTGTTTAACCAATATTCGTTTATATCGCCTTCATAAACAACACATGGAATTCCTGAAATTTCTTGTTCAAAAGAATTAAAGTAAATGGGGTTTTTTTTGGCAAAGTCATGAAGGGATTTCAAATGATTTGAATCTATGTGGAATTTAGAAGATGCGTTGGATGGAATTACTTCTTGAATATGAGCATTTCCAGAGTAATTTTTAGCAAAATTTTGTTTTATTAAAATTAAATTTTTTACAAGTTCATCTAGCATTATATTTCTAAAATTTATGGGTTTGATAAACTCATTGTAAGTTATAGGGATTGATCAGATAGGATGTGGGAGATTTCATGTTCTACTTTTTTTAACTGTTCAATGGTGGTTGTTTGTAATTTTTTATTTTCAAGTATCTCTTCTTCAGAAGGATCCATTACTAGTTGAAATTCAAGATGTTTGATTGTATTTAGATAATAATCTCGCTGCTCCAATAATTTTTCAATAATAATCTCAGACAACAATCATCATACATCATTGACATATTTAGATATTAGAAAAATGTACGATGACTTCAGAATTGCTGAATAATAGCAGTCACCGAAATTCATTTCTGAATTATTTGA
>JBHHVV010000090.1:0-4013 GCA_046754445.1 Candidatus Nitrosopumilus sp. | reverse complement strand
TCAGGCAATTTCAATAATTAATGATCTCTATGATAAAGCAAAATTAGTTCATGGAGATTTTTCTGAATATAATATTTTTAAAACAGAAAAGGGTTTGATAGTATTTGATCTAGGTTCTGCAGTTGATCTTAGACATCCGAATTCCCAAGAATTTCTTAAAAGAGATATTAAGAACATTACAAGATTCTTCAACAAAAGGGGAATTTTAGTTGAAGATTCAGAAAAAATATTTGAGGATATAGTAAAATGAGTTTTGAAAAATTAATTCGCATTCCAAATGACAGAATTGCTGTCTTGATAGGAAAATCAGGTAGTGTAAAATCAAAAATTGAATCATCATGTGCAGTTTCTTTGGATATTGATGGTGATACAGGTGAAGTTTTCATAAAGTCTCAAGGTGATGTTGAAAAAATTCAACCCTTCAAAGCTATGGAAATTGTTACTGCTATTGGTAGAGGTTTTTCTCCAGAGAATGCTCTAACTTTGTTAAAAGGTGAAAATACTTTACACATAATAGATCTCAGAGAATTCACGGGTAAATCAAATTCAAATGTTGAAAGGATAAAAGGGAGGATCATTGGAGAAGGTGGTAGAGCTAGACGAAACATGGAAAATCTTAGTGGTACTAATATCTCAGTCTATGGAAAAACTGTTTCAATAATTGGTGATGCTAGTAAATTACGTTTAGCAGTAGATGCAATATCTTCTATTTCTAGTGGAAGTATGCATGGTGCAGTTTACACTAAATTAGAAGCTGCAAATAGAAAAGAAAAACAAGAAAAAATGAAATTATGGGAAGATCAAAATGTCTTCGATTAAAGAAAAATTTAATCAGATTTCGCCCAGTGAATTCTTTTACAGTAATCGAGATTTAGCTGGATTTAGCAATCCTACTCGTTCTCTTTATACTGCAGTTAGAGAATTTGTAGAAAACTCTCTTGATGCCTGTGATCAAAAAGGAATTCTACCTGATGTTCACCTAATCATAAAGGCAGTAGATCCTGAAAAATCTGATCCGAAACCCTATATTTTGACTGTAAAAGACAACGGTCCAGGAATAGACTCTGAACATATACCGCGTGCATTTGGAACCGTTCTATATGGTTCAAAATTTGGACTAAAACAAGCAAGAGGTGTTTTTGGAATAGGGGCTACTATGGCAATTTTGTATGGACAAATAACCACCAACAAACCCGTGATAGTAAAAAGTTCCGTAGACGGTAAAACCCAAGATTACTTTGAGTTATTACTTGATATTCAAAAAAATAAACCAGTAATTGTAAAGCATTCTACCAAAGAAATTTCAAAAAAAGGACTTTCTGTTAGTATTTGTTTAGAAGGTGATTACTCAAAGGCAGGAAACAAAATAAGAGACTATGTTTATGAGACTTCATTAATTACTCCTTATGCCTCAATTACTTTTGATGATCCGAAAGGACAAAAATTCAGTCATCCACGTTTTGTAAAAAATATTCCACCTCCCCCAACAATTGTAAGACCACATCCACATGGGATTGATGTGGAAAGAATCAGGCGAATGATTGTTGAATCACAATTTGAAATTCCAAATATTGATGATGTAATGATTGAGAAAGTTAGAAAAGATTTAGGATTATCAAAGAAAAATCTAAGTTTTACTGCAATAATGGACAAAGCAAAGAAAAAATGGAAAAATCTTCCACGTCAAGTCAGAGTTGTCATTGCTTTGATGTCCTTTCTAAAAATGGATTTTGAAAAACTAAATAAAATAAAAATTGAAGACATTGATGTTCCAAACAAAAAATTATTCTACTGGGATTTTGGTGATTCACAATCAAAATCAATTGATATGGATCCTGAGAGTCAATACTACAAACAATTAACAAATACAGTTCAAGGAGAACCTCTTACTACATTTTTAACAAAAAGGTTTCAACGTATTGGTCCAACCACAGCTGTTAAATTTGCAGAATTTGCAGGATTCAAACCTGAAAAAAGAATGGGCGCTTTGACAAATCAAGAATTGGTAACACTTAGTGATTCTCTACAAAAATTTGATGATTTTATGGCTCCCGATTCAACATGTCTTGCACCCTTAGGTGAGGAACCTCTGGAAAAAGGAATAAAAAAATTTTTTAATCCTGATTTTACTGCTGTAGTTCAACGTCCAGCTTCTGCCTATTCTGGTTTCCCATTTATTATTGAAATGGGAATTGCTTATGGCGGTGATATAAAATCTGGCGGGCCACATGTTTACAGATACGCAAATAGAATTCCCTTACTATATGATGAAGGAAGTGATGTAGTGCTCAAAGTTTCAAATGATACTGATTGGGGACGCTATAAGGTAAAAGGGGATCCACCATTCATTATTGTATCACATATTTGTTCAACAAGAATTCCGTACAAAACCGCAGGAAAAGAAAATGTAGCAGATAGACCTGAAATTGAAAGAGAATTAAGATTAGCATTGCAATATTTATCAAGAAAATTAGCCGCTTACATGTCCAAAAGAGGACAGGCAGAAATGGCAAAAAAGAGGGCAAATCTTTATGCAAAATATATTCCATTAATTGCTACATTTTGTACTGAATTAGCAGGAAAGAAAAAAGAGCCTAATTACAAGAAAATATTAGAAGAAGAAAATCCAATTATATCAAAAAAAGTAGAGGAGCAAAACGAAATTGAAAACAAGTAAATCAAAAGAACTAAGCAAGAAAGCTAAAGAAAAACAAAAAACTATTCTTGAAATGCTGAAAAATCATGGCGCAAAAATTTATGATGATTTAGATAATGGACAATTCCCAAAATTCTCTATACCTAGTAGATCAGTTAGCAATATTGTTTATGATAAAAAACTTCGACAATACATTCTAGGAAATAATTCCGCCTTGAGAAGTTCTAGAAATTCTGCTCAATTAAGATCTTTTACGCAATTAATGTGGCTCGCATTTTTTGCAAATAGACTAACACAAGAAAAAAAATCATCTACTTTAAGAGATGTGTATTATTCATCACAAGCATTTGCTATTGAGTTTGAAGACCAATCAGAATCAGATAATATCATAGTAGATTTAGAGGCTGTCACATCTAGACCTAGAGAAGATTTTCATATATTTCCTGAAGAGAGAAGCTCAATCTTTGGAGATTTGAATATAGAGTATACTATTCCTGGATATGAAGGAAAAACTATGAATTTATCCAATCATCCTGATGGCTATTCTATTGGACCCAGTTTGACTACTGCAGAATTAGTGGATACTAGTGCTGAAATTGTAATTGCAATAGAAAAAGGTGGTCTTTTTACTAGGTTCGTAGAAGAACAAATTGATAAAAAATTCAAATCTATTATTATTAATACTGGTGGACAAGCGCCTCGTTCAACTAGGACATTACTAAAGAGACTACATGACGAAATGAACTTGCCTGTAATTGTTCTTACCGATGGAGATGTGTATGGGGAACATATTGCAATGGTAATTAAATCCGGTTCCGCAAATGCTGCACATCTAAGAGAATTAACTGTTCCAGATGCAAAATGGGTTGGGGTTTGGGCTACTGACATTGAAAAATACAAACTACCAACTATTCCAATGACTGAATCTGATATCAAGAGATGTTATGATCTACAAAAAGATCCTAGATATCAGGATGGAATCTGGAAAAAAGAACTTGATGTATTTTTAAGATTAAAAAGAAAAGCTGAACTAGAAGCCTTCTCAAAATATGGTCTTACAAATATTACAGACAAATATCTTCCACAAAAATTAGAATTAGCAAAAAGTCTTTAGTTATTTTATTCTTAAAGTTAATACACCGTTTCTGTATTTAAAATCAAATATTTGCATTTCATTTGCTCCCTCAATTGGAACTTCTTTTGAAAATCCTGCAGTGCCACGAATGTATAGTATTCCGTCAACTAATCTTACAGCTATTTTATCTTCTGGACCTGGGACTTCAGCTACAAAAACAAATTCTCCTTCACCTTTGATTAAATCATAAACCCAATTTTTTGATTCTTG
This sequence comes from Candidatus Nitrosopumilus sp., assembly GCA_046754445.1. Lineage (GTDB taxonomy): Archaea > Thermoproteota > Nitrososphaeria > Nitrososphaerales > Nitrosopumilaceae > Nitrosopumilus. The sequence continues at coordinate 12 of JBHHVV010000090.1, read as the reverse complement.
CTCTCTTGCTTG
>JBHHVV010000089.1:0-4049 GCA_046754445.1 Candidatus Nitrosopumilus sp. | reverse complement strand
CAATGAGAGAATTTTATGTTGAAAGACCAAAAGTTTGGTGGCAAGATGTGGGAGGATTAGAGAGCATCAAAAAAGCACTAACAGATAACCTGATTGTTGCAATGAAAGAACCAAGTAAATTCACGAAGATGGGGATTAGGCCTCCAAAAGGCGCTTTGATTTACGGACCACCAGGATGTGGTAAAACATTACTTGGCAGAGCATTGGCCACCGAAACTGGAGCAAATATGATTTTAGTTAGAGGGCCAGAAATTCTTTCAAAATGGATGGGAGAATCAGAGAAAGCAGTTCGAGAAATATTCAGAAAAGCAAAAGCATCGTCCCCCTGTGTTGTAATTTTTGACGAATTAGATTCACTGGCACGTTATAAATCAGGAGAGGGAGGAGTTGGAGAAACAATTCTCAGTCAATTACTTACAGAAATTGAAGAAGGTATTTCTTCACGAGTAGCAGTAATTGGAATTACTAACAGACCAGACGTGGTAGATAACTCCCTATTAAGAACAGGAAGATTAGATTTGGTTCTTTATGTTGCACCTCCAGATGAGAAAGGACGATTGGAAACAATCAAGATTTTAACTAAAAAAATGCCACTTGCAAATGATGTTAAACTACAGGAAATTGCAGTTGCAACTCAGAATTACACCGGAGCCGATTTGGCAGCACTTTGTAGAGAAGCAGCAGTTCTTGCAATGAGGGACAATTCATCAAAAATTTCAAGTCAAGACTTTGCCAATAGTCTGAAACAAATTAGACCATCAATTACTAGAGAGGTTGATCAATGGTATAATTCAGTAAAGGAAAGTATATCTAACGTTGTGCCAAAGACAGGAGATAAAACATTCTACGGATAAAAAATGACAATTCCACTACGAAATACAATATATGACAAAGTTAAGGAAGCAGGTTCACTAACAGATGTTGAGCTTTACAAGAGTTTAACAAAAGACGGACACATCATACCAGATGACAAATATAACAAACTTCTTTTAGATTTAGAAATTCTTGGTCTTATCAAAGTTGCATGGATAACTAAAGATGAAAAAAGAATTGAAGTGAACATTGTTGAAAAAGAAGTAGACAAAATAGAAGAACAGAATAAAGAAATGATGGAAAAAGATTATGAAGCTAGTTTTCCAGGATTCAAAAAATAAATTTTAGAATAAAGGAAAATGAAATGCTGCATCTAATGCAACAGCTACAAAAATTATTGTCAAATATGGAGCAGTAACTTTGTATGCTTTCCATGCAAAGTCAGATGTAGGATTTTTTGTAAGTTTGTAATGATATACAAGCATCAATCCACCAGAAGCTGCAGCAATTGCAGTATATACTATTCCCATTCCGTCTGGAATAAATGAAAGAATTAACGAATAAGGAATTAAAATCAATGTGTTACCTAAGATGTACTTTGATGTTTTTTGCATTCCAATAACAACAGGCAACATTGGAACTTCAGCTTGTGCATATTCATCTTTTATTTTCATCGCAAGACACCAAAAGTGAGAGGGAGTCCATACGAATACCAAAAACCCAACAAGAAATCCTAACAAATCCATACTGCCAGTAGCTGCTGCCCATCCAGCCCATGCAGCCGCACTACCTGCAATACCACCAATTACAATATTAGATGTGTTCTTGCGCTTTAACCAAACCGTATAGATAATCACGTACGAGAAGATTCCCACTGCAATAAAGAATGCAGAAACAGCATTAAGTGCAAAAAAGCCATAAATCACAGAAATACAACTAACTGCAATACCATATATCAAAACATGAGATGCTGCCATCCTTCCCGAAGGAATAGGACGAGTACTTGTACGTGTCATTTTAGGATCAATGTCTTTATCATAATAGTGATTTAATGCACTAGAACCTGCAGATGCCAATGCTCCTGCAATAATTATATGCAAATATGACCAATATTCGAGTTCAGGAGCACCAGGAACTAATTTGCTTGCTCCATACATGGATGTAACAGCAGTAATAACTAAAAGAACTACAATTCTGGGTTTGGATATTTCCAGTACTTCATTAAATCCCAATCTCACTCTATCCTATTCCAAAGCCATTTAATTTCTTCGTCTACGAGATCCATGGTATTTCAAAAGGAATAAGTATCTCAGTCCTACCAGCTACTTTGAATGAGTAACTGGGACCTCATGATGCCAGGAATGGGACTAACAGCTATAGGTTTGGCTGGACTTACCATATCATATGCAGGCATTGCGCACACATTCATTGATGGAATGCACGCCTTAACTGGTCTTACCATGTTCGTAGGACTAATCTTCTTATCAGTAGGTATTCTAGATGGAGGAATTTCAACTAGCAATAGAGCCAAAGCCACCACTTTGGTAATATTGTCAATCGCGTTAGGGTTTGGAATGTTTGCATTCACGATGAATACATCAAATTTTACGGTTACATTAGCAGGAATTTTAATGGGAATCGCATTCCCTGCAATAATTATTGCATATCTTGCAATGAAGCATCCAAATTACTTAAAACCAATTGGATCCATTGTCGGAATTGCTGCTGCAACAGGAATAATTGCTTGGGTTGCGTTTGGATTTGTAACACCAGATACATACATGATTCCACAACAAATAGGAACAGAAGAACCAGTTGAAGAAGTGACACCGACAGGACCAATATTTGCAATAAAAATCCTCGAAGGTTCATCTGAACAAGGGGCACCAGATTATGAACCAGATGTAGCCACAGTTCCACAGGGATATGTTGTTGAATGGACAAATACAGATACAGTAGCACACACTGTTACAAGTGCAGTAGATTTTGGTGAAACATTTGATTCAAGCTTGCTTGATGCAGGAGAAGTATTTACTTTAGATACAACAGGATTAGAAGTTGGCGATTATGAATACATGTGCATTGTACACCCATGGATGGTTGCAACGTTAGTAATTGAAGCGCCAAAAGAACCAACTAAAGTAATGATTCCAGAAGGTGCTGCAAATCCAGAAGACGGACAAATATTCTATGATCCAGAAATAATCAACATTGCAGTTGGAGATACGGTTCTTTGGGAAAACACAGACAATACAATGCATACTGCAACTTCAGGTAATCCAGATTTAGGTGCTGATGGAGTATTTGATTCAGATATTTTAGCAGCAGGAGATACATACGAATTCACATTTAACGATGCAGGAAATTACGATTACTATTGTATTTTACATCCATGGATGATTGGAACAGTTAATGTAGAATAGATTTGCAGAAAATTATTTTATCAGAATCAAATAAAAAAATCCTTTCAGAATATTCAGAAAATCAAAAACCAAATGAATCATGTGCCATATTGTTTGGTAAAGATAACAAAGTCTCAGACTTGTTTTTAACAGAAAATATAGAGCAATCTCCAGTAAATTTTACAATCTCAAATGACCAATTAATTGAAGGATACAATATGGCAGAAGAAAAAAAGATGGATGTTGTAGGCATATTTCATTCACACCCAAATTCTGATGCATACCCATCAAATACAGATAAAAAATTCATGCAAAGCAATCCAGTTGTATGGATAATTTATTCTGGAATCAACAAAAATTTTAGAGCATACATCTTAGATTCAGATATTATTGAAATCCCTATTGACGAAAAATAACTCAAGACGATAGACTAAATGTAGCACGTTCACTGTGTACTGCATCAAGAATGGATTTGTCAGGAGAGATTATCTTTCCAATTACATTTACAGGCGATGCAGGAGTTATTTCTCCTGGTTTTCCAATAGGAGTAGGCCCATAAAATAGACACAGCGCTCTACCAGTAGGCCAATATGCCACATCATTTAGTTGAACAGGAGACTTTGCATTTTCTTCTGGTTGGAGAATTGGAGATTCTGAAGTATAGATTTCATCACCCCAAACATTCAGATCAACTGAAAAGGGTAATTTTTCAATAAAATTATTGACTGTTTTTGGAGAATTTGCATCATCTAATTCGATAACGATATTTGGCAGGTTTGGAATTTTGACTTCAACTTTGTATTTCATAAATTATGTTGATCTTTGAATTAAATA
>JBHHVV010000088.1:0-4167 GCA_046754445.1 Candidatus Nitrosopumilus sp. | reverse complement strand
TCGTCATCTGTTTCATCGTCTTTTTCATCTTCGTCATCTGTTTCATCGTCTTTTTGATCAGATTGCATTATCTGAGGAATAACATTTGAAGAATCAGAATCAAGTTTACTTTTGACATCAAAATCAATTGGTTCTGCAGCTGTTGCATCTTCTCCTGGCATAATCCCAGATAAAAGGGCCACACTCAATGCTGCAAAAATAAGCAATTGTGTTGTTTTCATTTGATAATGAGAATGATTCTGAGTATATTACATGATCGTAACAAATTATGCGTAATGGTTAATAGATTCCTTTGATTTGAGGTCAAATCAGATTTTACTCTCAATCAAAAAAATAGAAAAAAGACATTCTTTGAGAGCATTTTATGTATTCAGTACAACATTGAAGTTTCCTGTGATTAATTATCATTACACTTCAACATCAAAAAAATCAAAGGACATACACTTACAAGGAGTTTTAAGAATTTGAGAAACACCTGGGATCACATCATCTCCATCAATAAATCGCTTTATGGGCAAACCACCTTCTGCTTTCATAATTAATGTAAAAGAGGTTCCAGAATTTTTTTTATATTTTACAAAGAAAATTTTCTTCTCAAATCGTTTTCCAGATTTATCATATACCACTACTGATTGTTTTGGTAAATCTTTTAATTTTTTTAGATTTTTTGAATCAATCTTAGAATTTGTAGAAATTTTTAGCTGAATTGATGAGTTGAATTTTACAGGTCTTTTTGGAGATTCATGAACAAATTTGAGATTAGTTATGTTAAGAGAACCAAGAATAACACTTGTTTGTTTCAGTTTCCTTTTGTTTGGATTTTGAATCTTAACAAAGAATGGTCTCCCAGTTCCCAAAACTAAACTAGACTTGTCTTCACCTCCAATCCAGGTAAATTTTGCAGTGGTTCCACCTAATTTTTCAAAAAGGAATTGTGAAATTTGTCCCTCAACGCTATGAAATTCTGCAATACCATGAAAACTACATATTCTGCATCCTTTACCTGAACAATTTTCGCAAGATTTTTGTTTCTGAGGAAATCCTTTTTTGGTTTTGACATATCTTCCAGAAAGAGTGAGAGATTTTGAACGCAATTGTGCATATTCATCTTTTAAATTTACAGTAAAAGTAACATCAGGATCCAAACAATCCACAATCTTTTTTGATTTTCTAGAAAAGAATCTTCCCAATTCTCTGGTAATGTCTGTCTTTATGCTATCAATTCCTTTGAGTTTGTATTGAGAACGAATAAAATCATCTCGGTCAACTATGGATGGTTTTATGATTGCCCCAACACTAAATGTGGTGTAAGAATATTTTGATGATAATTCAAGCATTAATTTTAAAAAATAATCCAAGTTTTCAAAAAGATTTTTACATATATGACATTTTTTAGAAGAATTTTGCTTTTTGTTTAATTTTTTTCCTAGTAATCGATTTGATGATAGACGTAATTGTTTTGAAAATAATCGCCCTAAACAATTATCACATAGAGGGTATTTCTTTAAGATTTTATTTGCAGTAGGAATAATTTTTTGGTATTCAGACATACTAGAAAATAATTAGCGTGAATGGTTATCCCAATCCCATTTTCCTAAGGGTGCCCTGCATTTGACGTCCTTTCGAGGCCTTCATCATATTTTTTGAATTTTTATAATTTTTGATAAGTTCTTTTACTTCGCCTTCTGGCCATCCAGAACCTCTAGCAATTCTTTTGATTCGTGAAGAATTAAGCAAATCAGGATCTGCTTTTTCAGCTTTTGTCATACTTTGAATAATAAATCTCCATTTTGAGACTCTGTCCTCCATTTGATCTACCTGATCATGTTTTACCATTCCAGAAAGACCAGGCATACTATCAAGAAGACCTTGCAGAGAGCCAACCTTGGTTACTTCTTCTAATTGATAAAAGAAATCCTCCATATTCATTTTTCCACTAGAAATTCTTTTCATTCTAACATCATCCCCTTCATTCTCTAATCTTTTTGCTAAATCTAAAACAGCTTGAATATCACCCATTCCAAGCAATCTTCCAACAAATCTTGTGGGAGAGAATTTTTCTAAATCATCAATTCGTTCACCAGTTCCAATATACATAATTTGAGCACCCGTCGCAGCAGATGCAGCAAGTGCACCTCCACCTTTTGCAGAACTATCCAATTTTGTAATAATTACACCGCCTACCGGAATAGTTTTGTGAAATGCTTCTGCTTGACTAAAACATTGTTGTCCAATTGTTCCGTCAATAACAAGTAGTGCCAAATCAGGTTCAGCAGCTTTGTTAATTCTATCCATTTCATCAAGCAAGTCTTGTTCTTCTTTGTGACGACCGGCTGTATCAATTATAATTACATCTAATGGTTGTCCTTCAAAATATTTTAAGCCATTTTTTACAATACTAGGGGAATCTTTGTTATTTTCTTCTCCATACACTTCAACATTAGATTTTTCACACATCATTTTTAGTTGGACTAGCGCTCCAGGTCTATAGGTATCAGCACCCACAACACCAACTTTGTATCCTTGCCTAGTCAAAAATTTTGCAAGTTTCGAGGCAACGGTGGTCTTACCACTACCTTGAATTCCAAGTAGAATTATCTTATTTTGTTTACCAGGTTTAAAATCAAAATCAGATTCATTTCCTAAAAGTTTGGATAATTCATCATAAAGTATCTTAACTATGTGATCCTTTCTGGATAGGCCAGGAGGAGGAGTCTCATTTAATGCACGTTCTTCCAAATGCTTGGTAATTTCTAGAACCAGTCTAACATTGACATCGGATTGTAATAATGCTCTTTGAACATCTTTTGAGAGGTCCTTGATGAGTTCCTCGTCAATTCCTGAAGATTTTACAATTTTTTTGATTGCGTCACCTAAACTATTCTTAAGCCCATCAAGCATTGTAATTCAATCCCGCATCCACTATTTCAAACCTTCCTCTGTAACCGTCCCATTCTTTTTGAGATTTGTTTATTGTTATAGAATTTGAAAAAAGAGGACAGTTGATCACAAATGTCTCAGCTTCTCCACCTTCAAAATTTAAGTTGAATCCAAATTTTTCAGACAGGCGTTTCAGAGTGTCTAGATCAGATTTTGAAATGGATTTACCCAACCATGAATCATCTAAACCGTCAGAAGATACAGTAGTCATTATAAAATTAAAACCTGAATCAAGCAAGTCATTCATGTATTGTTCTGGTTCGGTATTCCACATAGGAGCAATTGGAATCAAATCCAATTTTGAGCAAAGAATTTCAAATTTTTCTTTTTGAAATTTGCTTTTAATTCCACCATGAACCAATCCTTCAATGTTGAATTGGTTTTTAGCTTGTTTAAGCAATGTCTCTAACATAATTAATTCCTCATCAGTGTCATTAGAATTTGAATCAATATAGAGTCGAGGTATGTTCATAGATTCTGATTGGAGTTTGGTCCATTGTAGATTAGGATGATGCAGTAAATGACTTTCTGCAGATTTTGCAAAAACACTCAAGAGACAGGTTACTTGATGTCCTTGTTTCTGAGCTAAATAAATGGCATATGTACTATCTTTGCCACCAGAAAAAAGAGAAGCTAGTTTCATAATCTAAAAAATTTCCAATTAGACAAATTTTTTAAGTTTATTCAAAAAGGACGCTTCAATACTCATAATCGTCATCATAAGGTCAGACGGCTTTTCCGATAATCATCAGCATCCGCTCTAGTTCTTAATGCGCATGATTTTAGTTTTATCCATAACGACCCAATATTCTACATTTTGTCCATTTTCTAATGTACCTTTAACTTCATCATCAATTAGAGAAATATCAATAGTCTCAAATGATTCTGAGTCCATTACTTGAACTGTGTCGCCGTTAATGGAGATGATTTGACCCACTTTTTTGTTAATCATGGGAACATGTATTTGCATACTGACAGGACCAACATGTGGTCTTTTTTGACCATCAAAAATTCCTTCACCAACAATTCTAGCTTTTGCTGCACCATGCTTTCCAGGTTTTGATGTATCATATTCGACAATTCTACAGGGTTCACCACTAGGTTGATCAGAATGTGGCAATAGAATGTATGATCCTATTTTCAAAGAACCGAGATCTGAAGGTTTACTCATGAAAAACAGTTTTTGCTCGAATATTTAACTTTTCTACTTTAGTTGATCAAGAATTG
>JBHHVV010000087.1:0-4233 GCA_046754445.1 Candidatus Nitrosopumilus sp. | reverse complement strand
AGCTAAAGAAGCACCAAAGAAAGAAGAACCATCTAAAGAAGCACCAAAGAAAGAATAACTTTCAAAAAAATTATTTTATTCTAATTGATATAAATCCAATTTACAGTCAATACTACAATCTGGTATGTCCCAATCAAGTGTCTCTTCTTGCGGAATCATTCCGAGTGGATCATAACTGTCAAATTTTGTCATCCCTTGAATTGATGATAGCATTACTATTTTTGATTCATCAGAAGTTGATGCCATATCTACATGTGAGTTACTCTCATTGACAATTCCACTAGTTAGATTTGTAATTGAATTCAATATTCCTACTGGAATATTATTTCCTCCAACTACATACAACATTGACCGCTTTACTGAGTTTGGTGGGGCATTTTCGTATAGCATTTTAAGTGAATCTCTTAGTGAATCTTCTATATTTTGATCATCCTTGCTTGTAGAGATGATGTTTGTTTCAGCAGACATTTCTGATGAACTTAATGATTCAACCACGTGTTTGATTGCTGAATTGGAAATCTCATGGCATGCCTTTGGACTCAAATCTGGATTGCTTTCAAGTAGTGAATCATTATCAAGAACTACTGTGCATTCAGAGTTCTTTCTTACTCTTTTTAGAGCCACCCCTGAATTGAAAATTCTATCTTTCTCGTATTTGAAAGGCATTATGGCAAATGACATTAATCCTTTGTCTGATTCATTACATATTTCAGAAACTACTGGTGCCATAGCTGAGCCTGCTTTTCCAGCAAGATTGCTCATCAAGACAACTGTTGAATATCTTGAAATTTTTGATTTAATTTCATCAGCCACATCATATGTGGAGCCTCTGATTAATTGAACAGATGGATTGATTACTGAATCTGTTGATATATGAATAGATGGATTTTCTGTAGAGAAATCTTTTTTGTCATTGCTAATTAACAGACAATCTGAATTAAGAGAATTTTTTGCTTCGATTGCTAGTTTTGAGCCTACTCCGCCCAAACCTATGACTAAAATTGGTTCTTTTACTTGAAAACTCATTTCTGATTCTATTCTCTAATTTACATAAAAAACCTTCTTACGTTTTTTTAATCAAATTTTAGATCGAAAAAAATTAACTTGCGATCTTCCCAATCAAACTACTTACTGTGGCATCTACGATCTTAACCATGTGTGATTGACCTATATCCACCTGATCTCTGACAAAGACAGGTTTGTAAGCAAAGTTTCTACCTTTGATGCTTTCTTCTGTCTTCTCATCGAAGAGAACTCTTCCTGTCCATCCGATCCACTTTTGGTTATTTTCTAATGATATTTTGCTGATCTGCTCAAAAATTAACTTGCTTCTTCTTTTTACTTCAACCACGTCAATTTGCTTCAATTCTGCAGCATCTGTTCCTGGTCTAGCACTATATTTTGATAAATTGACCACATCTGGTTTTGTTTCATTGAGTAAATCTACTGTTTTTTGAAAGTCTTCTGCAGTTTCTGTTGGAAATCCTACTATGATATCCGTTGAAATAGTAAAGTCTTCGAATTTTTCTTTTACTTTTTTTACAATATCTCTGAATGTTTCTGCGGTATGTCCTCTTTTCATGTCGTGAAGGACTTTATCACTTCCGCTCTGTACCGGTATGTGTAGAAATTTGAAGACTTTGTCATTGTCATATGAGTCAATCAAACTCTCTTTGATCCTGGACATGTACATAGGATTCATCATACCTACTCTAACTCTAAAATTTTCTGGAATTTCTGCTACTGCATTTACAAGTGACGGTAAGTCTGTTCCAATATCAAAACCATAGCATCCATTATCTGTAGATGTCAACCAAACTTCTTTACATCCTTCTTTAATTTCTGTTTGAACTTGTCTTACAATATCTCCCAATCTATAACTTTGAAGATCTCCTTTTGATAATTTAGTCTGACAAAATGTGCACTCACTCATACACCCACTTGCAATCTCAACAATTCCTATAACTGGATTTAGTCTTACCTTTGGAAGTCCAACTTTTGATATATCTGAATCTTCAAGAGCAATTTGTTTTTTACCCTTTAATGTGGAATCAATTATTTGAAGTGTATTTCCTAATGAGTTTGGGCCAAGCAAGCTCGCATTTTCTGAAAATTTCTCAACCGTATTTTTTTCAGCCTTTGGAAGACATCCTGCAACCACCAGTGGTTTTGATTTTAGTGATTTTATTCTATGGATCATCTTGTTTGCAGTTGCATCTTTAACAGAGCAAGTAACTACAATATTTAGATCCGATTCTGAAGAATCTTCAACTAAAGTATGACCTCCATTTAGAATCAATCCTGAAATCATCTCTGAATCCGCAAAGCTTGCAGAACATCCGTATGCTTCAACGAAAATCTTTGCCATTTTCTATCCAAACAAAGAATCAATTTCTTTGTTATTCATTAGTTTCTTTGAAACAACTAATTCTCTAATTGTCTTTCCGGTCTTTAGTGATTCTTTGAAAAGCTCTGCTGATTTTAGATATCCAATTTTTGGTGTTAGCAATGTTACAATCACTGGACTATTTTCAATGTCTGCTCGTAACTTGTCTTTATTTGCTGAAAGTCCATCAATTAGATTTGCTGAAAATATTGGCAAGAAATTTTTTAGCATGTCAGTTGATTCTAACATGCATTTTAGCATTCCAGGCAACATAACATTTAGCTCAAACTGTCCACTTTGTACTGCATAAGAAACTGCAGTATCGTTTCCAATAATGTTAAAACAAATCATATTCATGCACTCAGCTAAAGATGGATTTACTTTTCCAGGCATGATGGATGAGCCTGCATGAACCGCTGGAATCCCAATCTCTGCTAGTCCTGCAATTGGGCCTGATGCCATTAATCTGATATCATTTGCAAGTTTACCAACTTCTAATGCCAAGTTTCGTAATGCACTAGATGCATTTGCAACTGCAAATTTACTTTGTAATCCATGTTGCATATCTTTTTCAGGCTTTAAGGAAAGTTTTGAAATTTTGGATAATTCTGAAATAACAATTTTTCTATAACCTTTTGGTGTGTTTGCTCCAGAACCAACAGCTGTTCCACCTAGTGCAACATTTTGTAATTCTTTTTGAGATGCTACAATTTCATTTCGTGCTTTAGTTATTGATGTAACATAAGCTGCAAATTCACTACCTAATGTTACTGGTAATGCATCCATCAAGTGTGTCCTTCCGATTTTTTTAAATGATGAAAATTGTTTTGCTTTCTTTGATAGGGATTTAATCAAAATATCTATAGCTGGAACTGTTTCTTTTAGATTCATTAAAATTGCAACGTGCATTGCAGTTGGATATGTATCGTTACTTGATTGTGACATGTTTACATGATCATTTGGATGTAAGAACTCATACTGTCCTTTCTTTTTGTGCATTACTTCAAGTGCAACATTTGAAATCACCTCATTAGAATTCATGTTAAATGCAGTACCTGCACCAGAGTTGATCATATCAACTACGAACTGATCAACATGTTTTCCTGCTAAGATTTTATCACATGCAGAAACAATAGCTTTGCCTCTTTTGGTATCAATTGCTTTAGTTTTGATATTTGCAACTGCAGCAGATCGCTTAATCATAACAAATGACTTTATCAAATTTTCATGGCTTTTGTTTCCAGTTACGTGGTATTGTTTGATTGCTCTTCCAGTGAATGCTCCATAATATGCGTCAATTGGGATTTTTACTTTTCCAAGTGAATCTTGATCTAGTCTAAATTTCATGTTGACCTTATTGAATTTCTACCCATTATTCATTCTTTTTCTGAAATTTTCATAATTTCACAACATGGGTGAGGGCAATTATTATATAGGATTCACTAATCAACGTGCTTAATGAATAAGCGTGTTAGTATGCTCTTTACAATTGCAGCAGTAGCTGTAATGAGCGCAACCTTATTCGGAAGCACATACACACAAACCCAAATTGCTGGACAATCACTAGACATCAACAAAATGGATGTCGATGTAATTGAACAAATCCATCAAATGGGCGGTTTACAGCTTGTAATGCCTCAAGCATTCGCAGAAACTGATTGTGGTGTTCTAACAAACTCTGGACGTACAGTTCATGAGTTTAATTTGACTGGTGAAAGTGTTGAACTTCCAATCATGGGAGGAAAAACTTACAATGCCATGACCTTTAATGGACAAGTCCCAGGACCAACATTAAGAGTTACACAAGGTGACGTTGTAAAAATGACACTTACAATTCCAGATGATGA
>JBHHVV010000086.1:0-4263 GCA_046754445.1 Candidatus Nitrosopumilus sp. | reverse complement strand
ACGCCTACGAATAATGTAAATTCCAATCCCTATTGCTAAAACTATTGGAATTATAATCATAATAGAATCAGGATTACTTTGATTATCAGATGGTGGTTCTTCTACGGAAACTGTAGCATTGTAAATGAAGAAATGTTCTGCTCTTACATCATCTTTGTATCTTGCAGTGATTTTGATATCATGTTCACCATATCTAGGTGTGCCATCAAATTCAATTGGAACGTTAAATGGAACAGGAGAATCAGTTTCAATTTCATCAATAAACTGAGTTGTCTTTTTTATGTTTGAATTATCTCTAGGTTCAACAGTTACAAAACCAAATAATGCGTCTTCATTTCCTTCATTAATTATTTCACCAATAATCATTGGTTTTCCAGACAAATCTATAACATCCACATTATATATTGATAAATCAATCAAACCTTGGATAAAGAAATCTGCTATTCGTGAAATTGTATGTTGTTCACCATATGCATCAAAATATGTTATTTCTATTGGTGCACGAAGTGTATCACCCTTAAGAGATTCTGGAACATATACATCAAGTTCAATTAGTTTTGATGTTCCAGGTTCAATTTCACCAATTTCCCAATCTGTATTTAAAATAACAACATTTTCCACATTTGTTACTGATTGAGTAGTAGATGCCCTCTCACTTTGTGTATTTTTTAATCCAACATCTACACTTGAAACAGGTGCTGTTCCATCATTTGAAATTTCAATGGTAACATGATTTTGTTGTAATGACATTAAAAATGGATTTAATGCACGAACATTTATCACACTTTCTCCAGTAACTTTGAATTTAAAATCCTCAAAAGATGTTCTTACTCCTGATTCTCTCAATCTAGAATAATCAATTTTTACAGTACCAGGATGTTGTTGTAATTGCACATTACTACTTAGATCAACAAAAAATGTTAGATGGAAATTGTCTCCTGCAAGAGAATTTGAATCAGCGTCTGCATAAATGATCGTATCTGGTCCATCTGATGCGGAAAATCCAAGAGGTAATGATAGTTGTCCCCTAATACCTGTAATATCTTGCGTTCCAACATTTGCCATTACAACTGTAAATGGAACATTTTTGTCTCCCGGATTAACTTCTAATTTTTCATTAATAGTTCCAAAATAAGCATCAAGGAACTTTACATCTCCAAAATCTCTCTCGAAAGGAGAATTACCAAATCCACCTGATGTTATTTGGGCAAAAGAGTCATCAAAAAATAATGGAATAAATGCAATAGCAAATAATGACAATAAAAATTTCTTATTCATTATACAATCATCTCCATTTTTGATGGCTGTTCACCTTCAAATGCTCTACCATCTTTTATGGTAATCACCTTGTCAACATCACCAAAATGTTCTCTATCGTGTGTCACAATAATGAATGTTTGATTTAGTTTTTTTGCCATGGATTTCATTAAATCTACAATAGTCTGTGAAGTAATTGAATCAAGATTACCAGTTGGCTCATCTGCCAAAACAATAGAGGGTTTATTGATTAGACCTCTTGCAATTGCCACTCTTTGAGCTTGACCTCCAGAAATTTTATTTGCACGTTTATTGATTTGATCATACAACCCAACTGCTCTGAGCAAGTCTTTAGCATCTTTTTCAGATGTATTATTAGTTCCTGCAATTTGTCTTGGCAACAAAACATTTTCTAAAACTGTTAGATCAGTTAGTAAATTAGAGAATTGGAAGATAAATCCTAATTTTTTATTTCTAAATGATGAAATTTCATCATCATTTAATGTAGTAGTGTTTGTCCCATCAATGGAGATATTACCATTAGTTGGACGATCTAATAATCCAATCATGTTTAGAAGTGTAGATTTTCCAGAACCTGAGCTTCCAACAATTAGAACAAATTCACCTTTGTTAATTGAAAATGATACGTTATCTAGTGCTTTTACTTTACTATCACCCTCACCGTAAATCTTACTTAGATTATTGATTTCAAGTACTTTAGACAGTTCTCATCGCCTCCACAGGTAATAGTTTTGTTGCCCTATACGATGGATATAATGAGGCTATAATTGCTAAGACAAATGAAGTCAAAGCAGTTTGAATGATTTTTCCCCAGTTATAGCTTACTTCAAGAGGTAAACTGTTATTGAATGACATTTTTGTCTCCTTTGCATAAAAGGTATATCCTAATCCTGCTGCAGTTCCCACTCCAGCTCCAATTGCCCCAATAATCATTCCCTGAAAAATAAAAATAATCAAAATATCTTTTCTTTTTGCTCCAATTGATCTCATAACTCCAATCTCTCTTGTTTTTCCATTAACTAACATCATTTGAATTGTGACAATAGCAAATGCTGAAGACATCATTCCAAAGTAGCCAATCATGTTGATCATTGCAATACCTGATCTAAAACCAGCAAGTTGTTCTTCAGCTGATTCTTCTATAGTTTCAGCTTTAAAATCATCATTAGGAAATGAACGTAAAAAGAATTCTTTTACTTCTAATGCTTTAGTAGGATCATTTAGTTTTACCATTAATGAACCAGTATCTCCATGTCTATTCATCATGTCACGCAAAGTATCTATGTGAATAACTGCAGTATAATCAAATCCTTGACCACCTGGAGACTTTGCAATTCCGGTAACCGTAAATCTCTTTATTTGATCTTGACCCCACCTATCAACAACAAGAACTTTAACACTATCACCTACTTGAGCCCCACCAAGATCTCTTGCAACATTTGATCCTAATACAATAGCATTTCTTGAAAAGACGTAACTTCCTTCAGAAACAGTTTCATGAACAGTTGATGCCAGAATATCACGATGTGGATCAACACCAACGATTGGCACTCTGCTTTCTTCAACGAGTTTCCCATTTTTTGTCATATTCATTTCTGCAGTTGATGAAAGCCGCGGTGTTGCCGCTTGAACGTATGGAATTCTTTCAAACCAATTAACAAGTGATAAATCAGATTTATCGATATAGTCATTCTCATCAGTTACAAGAATGTCTCCATTTCTATAATCACTGATATCTCTAACTATTGCATCAAACAATCCCTGAAAAATTACAAAGTTAACATGAATAACTAAAATGCCAATTGTTACAGCTAAGACTGCACCAATCAAACTACCTTTTTTGTTGAAAAGCATTCTTTTTGCCAATCGTAGCCTATATTCCACGAAATTAGTAAAATAGTCTGATATTTAATGTCTATGATGTCTAATACTAATATTATAGACAGTTTTATATCATATTAGTTGGTTCTCAATTTTATGGTGAGACTTTAGGTGATATATTGGACAATTTAGATATGAAAATTCTCAGTAAATTATTGAATAATTGTAGAGAATCAGACAGACAGATAGGGGGGGAAATAGGAATCTCTGGAGGTGCAGTTCGAGCTAGAATTCAAAAAATGGAAGAAAAAAAAATCATTAAAGAATTTATCATAAAAGTTGAACCTTCTGTTTTAGGTTATGGTGTTTTGTATTTTGTTGTTACAGGTGAAAATACCAATGAAATTTTAGAGCAAGTCAGTCTTGTAGGTGAGCCATTTTTTGTTGTACCATGTATAGGTGGAATAACAATTTGCAGTATTGCTGTAAAAGATAACCCAGAAAAAAAAATTGAATTAGCAAAAAAATTAATGAAAGATGTAAGAGTATTATCAATTTTTGAAGCAGAAAATCCAGGTTATAGTTCAAATCTTACAAAAACAGATCTAGAAATTTTAGAAGAATTAGAAAAAGATCCCAGACAAAAAATTGAAAAACTTGCAAAGATTACAAAAATGTCTACAAAAACAATCACAAGATGTATTGAAAAACTACAAGGAAATGAGGGCATACAATTTACATTACTATACGATCCAAAAAAAATTGAAGAGTATATTCCTTATGCAGTACTTACGTGGATTGAAGGAGATCTTAAAGAGACATTAGAAAGCATGAATGAAATATTTTCTGAATCATATCTACAAATTCCTTTCATTTCTAAAAACCAAATTGTTTTGTTTATGTACAGTAACAGTATTTTTAAAATGGACGAATTAACTCAGAAAGTTAGAAATGTTAAAAATGTAAAATCAGCTGATTTATTCATTCCTAAAAAAATTTTATTTTACACTAAATGGATTGAAAATGTAATTAATGATTTCAAAAAATCATCTAAATTACATTTAACATATCAAACAAATTAAATATTATAATTTCTAAGATTTTTTATGAAAAAGAAAAAAATCTATGAAGGAAAAATTTTAGGTCTTAGTGTTTATGATGGAA
>JBHHVV010000085.1:0-4451 GCA_046754445.1 Candidatus Nitrosopumilus sp. | reverse complement strand
ATGGGACTATTTGGTTCAAAAGAGAATCCAGAGGATTTGATGTATAATGCAATGTCACTTTTAGATAAGAATCAGCCAAAGGGTGCAATATCACTATTCAACAAAGTGTTAAAACAAGAATCCAAAAATACATCAGCCATACTCAATAAAGGACTTGCACTAAACCAGATAAAAAAATACAGTGATGCAATCACATGTTTTGAAAAATTAATTGAAATCAATCCAAAAGATGCACAAGCTTACAACAACAAGGGAATTGCAACAGCTGAACTTGGAAACATTCAGGGAGCTGCTGAATGCTATGATAAGGCAATAGAGGTAGATCCGAAATATGCAGCGTCTTTTTTTAACAAGGGGGTATTACTTGACAAACTAAAAGAACACGAGGAGGCGCTAGTTGTTTTAGAAAAAGCAATTTTGTTAGAGCCAAGAAAACCAAATGCAATGATTTACAAAGGAATAGTGTTAGGTAAAATGAAAAAACATGAGGAGGCCTTAAATTGTTTTCAGAATATTTGTAAAAGATATCCAAATAACCAAGATGCATTTTTTCAAAAAGGAGTTCAATTATCAGAGTTAGGACAACATGAAAAAGCACTAGAGGTATTTGATGAGATTTCAAAAAAATTCAAAGATAATGTGAACGTGATTTATGCTAAATCAAGAAGTAAAGCAGCACTAGAAAAATATCCTGAATCATTAGAATTACTAAAGCAGGCCGTATCTAAAAATCCAAAAATTATTCGCTCATGGGCAAAAGAGGAACCAATCTTTGAGAAATTACATAGCAACAAACAATTCAGAAAAATAGTTAGAATTTAAAATCAAAGAATTTTTTTTCGAACAGCATCAATTCTGATTACCCCGACTTTCTTTTTTGGACCAATTAGACGTGCCTCAAAGATAGGAACATAAACTTCAGTGATTTCGCGTAAAACAAATTCATCAGAAAGATCTCTAACATCAGTCTCTAGGGGTTTTTTTAATTTAGTTTGGAGTTTACTAATCGCTGCACCATAGGTAAGTTCTGATTTTTTTATGTTTGATTCATTTTTTGATAATAATCGTTTTGGATAGTTCTCCACAGTTTTTGAATTGATTTTAAATGGAAATTTTATCTCATTTCCATGATGATCAAAAACAAGTTCATCCTCTTCTTCAACAAAAACATGTTCTTCTAGATTTAAATCAATTTTATTTTTCCCACGTTTTCCAACAAATGTTTTTTCAAGACCAGATTTTGAACGTATAGGGAAAATACCATCACCTAGAACTACTTCATGAATATTAGATGCAACTGAAATGGTATGAATTGCTTTTCTGAAATAATCTGCAATGTACTTTCCTGAAACCATCAATATGCATTCATAATATAATTTCAGAGAATGTACATGAACATCTTCTTTTTTTGGCCTGGAAAGAAGTGATTTGAAAGGAGAAGTCTTTTTTTGTTCTACAATTTCCATTGCAGAGTCCTCTTCAAGATTTTTTCTCAGAACCACCGTCTTCACATCATAACTAGATTTGACCAAAACCATTCCAATTACATGATTCTGTCTATTAAATCAATTTAAACAGGAAAGAAATAATAGATTTAAAATAATTCAATAAACATGGGAACATCAAAAAAAGGCGGATACATTGACAAGTTTCTAAAAAAAGCAGACAAAGCAATTCAAGAAGGAGTCAAAAAAGCAGATGAAGTTTTAGAAGAAGCAGTTGAGTTTGGTTCAATGACTGCAAAACAAGCTGCAAAAACAAGCAAAGAACTGCAAAAACAAGCAAAAAAAGAAAGAAAAGAGTTAGAGAAAAGAGGAAGAGAAAAACTCAACGAAGGAATTTTGACTGCAAAAAAAGTAACATTAAATGCACATGATGAATTAAAAACTCTTGAAAAACTTGGCAAGTTAAGAGATTCAGAAATAATTACTGAAAAAGAATTTCAAACAAAGAAAAAGAAAATTTTGGATAGAATATGATATGAAAAAAACAAACATCACAGGCACAGGAGATCAAAGAAGAGTAAATCCAGATTGGTTTACAGGCAAAACATGGATGAAGGTATTATCTGAAAAAATTAAATCTAAAGACCAAGATATCTATCATGTTCATTTTGAGAAAGGTTCTAGAACTAAATTACATTATCATAATGGGAATCAAGTGTTAATTGCAACAAAAGGTAAAGGAAGTCTTGAGATTTTTAGAAAATATGGAACAAGAAAAAAGAATTTTAAGATAAAAAGAATAGAAAGAATTACTCTCAATGAGGGCGATATTGTACACATACCAGCAGATGCTCTTCACACACATGGTTCAATTGACAAGAGAAAAGAATTTGCACATATTGCAATAAACATCCTGTCTAGAAAAAATGCACAATACAAAACAACATGGTATGAATCAGATTTTAAATCCAAAGTAACAGACATCATTTAGAAAAATGTCATTACGAAAGAATTCTGAAATAAAATCAATTCAAGGAAATGAAGGATCTGCAATAAAACAATATTTTCATCCAGACAATACACTGAATGGAATTAATTACAGCATTGCACAATTTACATTAGAATCTGGAAGAAAATCTAAACTACACAAAATAAAATCATCTGAAATCTATTACATTTTAGAAGGAAATGGAAATTTATTTGTAGAAAACAGTATTCATCATTTGGGACAAGATGATTCGGTATATGTTCCACCAAATTCAAAACAATTCATACAAAATACTGGAGAGACTGATTTGAGATTTTTGTGCATTGTAGAGCCTGCTTGGAAAGCAGAAGACGAGATTTTATTAGAATAATCAAAACAAACGCTAAATGAATGGCAATTATTTTTATCATATAAGGAATCTCTAGTTTTAGTGAACACATATCAAGCAATCAAAGTATTGAATGTGAATCAAGACTCATCACAAGATGAGATCAAGGCAGCATATAGAAAGCTAGCACTAGAATTACATCCAGACAAAAATCAAGATAAAAAAGAAGATGCAGCGTTTAAGAAAATTACAGAAGCATATAACTTTTTGAAGAAAAATCACAATAATACAAGATATTCATCAAATCAAAATTCCAGACCAAAACCAAAGCAAGAATTCAGAAAAAAACCACAATGGGGAGCGCCAGAAGATGGAGGAATACCTGAACAAGATTGGGGAAAATACACACGTGAATTTGAAGAAGGTGATCCTGATTATTGGAGAGAATATGAAAAGAATTTCTGGGAAGAGTATAATGCTCGAGTTCGTGCTGATGGAAGAAACGGAGAATACGAAAAAGCTACAGAGCCCAAAAAACAGCCAAATCTGTTTGTTGACGTAGATAAGACATTGTGCATTGGTTGTTGTAGTTGTGAAATAATTGCACCAGATGTTTTTCAAATAAATAAAGAAAGTAAAGCAAATCCAAAATCTTCTGTAATCAATCAGAAAGGAGCAGGAGTAAACAAAATCATGAATGCAGCAGAAACTTGCCCAACAAAAGCAATCATTGTAGAAGACATAGATGCTAAAGAAAGAATGTATCCATATTAAATTTTTAGTTTATTGAAAAGTTCATTAATTTCTGATTCAGACAGTTTCAATGAATCGTGAAACATAGAATGAATTGCACCAGCTGAATCGTCTTTACTTCTTGGAACTAGATGTACATGAACATGAGGAACTTCTTGTCCTGCTTCTTTACCATTATGTACGGCAACCAAAGTTGCACCAGTAATATCATCAACTTTGGAAATCATTGTATGGACAAGTGAAAACAAATCAGTGTTTTCTTCACTAGATAAATCTTGGATTTTTTGATGATGATTCTTTGGGATAACAAGAACGTGCCCTTTTGTAAGGGGAAATGCATCTAAGAAAGCAATCGAGTTTGTAGTTTCATGAAGGAATTTCGAAGTAATTTCTCCTGAAATTATTTTGCAGAAAACACAGTCCATATCATTTCAATAGTTTTTGAAAATATTAAACCACCTATCAAGGGTCGACTATTGTAGCCCAAGCAAGGCCTTCTCCGAATTTTATTGTTACTTTGTCACCAGGATTTAATGTACAATCTTCAACAGTCTTTGGGATATTATCTATAGTTTCAACATAACAGATTCCGTCATAATTAGTCAAAATTTCTGCTTCTTCATAAACATCTTCTCGAATTAAATTCCAAAATGGAAAAACCATAGTAGATATAACAATTCCAGCAGTAACAAATGCACCTACAAAAATCAGGCTAGTTTTTTGACTAGAGCTTAATTCCATTTTACCAAGTTCCACCATCACCAGCATTTGGATCTAGTTTCTTTGCAGGCACATTACCATGAGCTTTTTTCATATGTCTTTTCAAACGTTCAGGATCATGCAAGTCAGTACCACAAACATCACATTTTGTTTTGTTTTCATCATCTTTTTTACGTTTGAACAAGCCCATAAAATAATAAAATTTAGAAATACATTA
>JBHHVV010000084.1:0-4489 GCA_046754445.1 Candidatus Nitrosopumilus sp. | reverse complement strand
CAATCAAATGCTGCAGCATACATAAAAGATCTAGAGATACTTGATTCAAAAATTAGAAATGATTTATCGAATTGTAAACATAATTTTGTAGCTTTTCATGATGCGTTTTCATATTTTGCAGATGAATACAATCTAAATCAACATACAATTATGTCATCAAATGATCCACATGGAGAAGCTACTGCTAAAACATTAGAAAATATAATTTCTACTGCTAAGAAATTAAACATTAAAGTTATTTTTGCTGAAGAGAGTGCTAATACTAGAACATCTGAAATAATAGCAAATGAAATTGGTGGCAAAGTCTTAGTATTGTCACCACTAGAGACTCCTTCTAATGGAACTTACATTTCTAAAATGACTGAAAATCTTGAGAATCTAAAGGAAGCATTATGTTGAAAGTAGTTGAGATTGAAAATCTAACTGTAAAATATCCTGACGTCAAAGCTCTTGATGATGTTAGTTTCGTGGTGAATCAGGGGGATTTTCTAGGCATAATTGGACCTAATGGGGCAGGAAAATCAACTCTTTTTGCATCTATGCTTGGCCTAAATACAAAATACAATGGAACTATCAAATTTTTTGGTCAAGATATCAAAAAATCAAAAAACTATCTTAAAGAAATTGGGTATGTTCCACAAAAACCAATCTTTGAGAAAAATTTCCCAGTAACTGTCACTGATGTTGTAAGGATGGGACTGAGAAAAGAATCAGATGAATCAATAATTGATGAAATTTTACAACAATTATGGATTCATGAGCTAGGCGATAGAAGAATTGGAGATCTGTCTGGGGGACAACAACAACGAGTCTTTATTGCAAAAGCACTAGTTAACAATCCAAAAATTTTGATTCTTGATGAACCAGTTACGGGAATCGATCAGCAAAGTACAGAACTATTCCATAGCATTCTTCGTGAGCTAAACTCCAAACATAAAATTACAATTATCTGGTCTTCTCATGACTTGGATGCAGTAAATCAACTAGCTAACCATGTTGCATGTCTTAACAGAACATTATTTTTCCATGGCAAATCTGAAAAATTCTTTTCTGATGATGAACTAGTCAAACAATATTCTGAAGCTTCAATGCAGGAGCATATGCATCATCACTAATTATGTCTCTTGAAATTCTAACTTATGGATTCATGCACAGAGCATTAATCTCTGGTATTGCCATTGCAATTCTTTGTTCCGTAATTGGATTGTTCTTGGTTCTAAGACGCTATTCGTTATTTGGTGATGCAATAGCTCATTCCTCTTTTGGTGGAATTGCATTAGGTTTGTTAGCTGGTGTTTATCCATTATGGACAGCTTATGGCGTTTCAATAGTTAGTGCATTAATTATCACAAGAATAAAAGACCGATTCAATATTTCTGGCGACGCATCAATTGCGGTACTTTTGTCCTCAGGCATAGCAGTTGGGCTTGTAATCATTGGATTGTCTGGGGGATTTACAATTGATATCTTTAGTTTTCTCTTCGGAAGTATCCTTCTTGTAAGTGTCAGTGATACAATCTTGATATTATTTTTGACTGGAGCAATTTTAATTGTAATATTACTTCTTTATCGACAAATTCTCTATTCTACATTTAATGAAGAACAAGCTAAAGTCAGTGGAATTGCTGTAGAAAAAATAAATTATTTACTTGTATTTATGGCAGGACTTACAGTTGTAACATCTATACAGTTAGTGGGAGTATTATTGATTTCAGCCCTGTTTGTAATTCCAAATGTTTCTGCAATCATGTATGGAAAAGGATTCAAACAAACTGCAATAATTTCAATCAGTTTTTCCATATTCTCGGTAATTACGGGAATTATCATTTCTTATATTTTTGATATAACTCCTGCTGGAACCATTGTATTGTTGGCAATAGGTTTGTTTGTTGGAACAATGGCAATAAAATCTGCTGGATTGCTGTCTAAGAGTTAACCAAATCATTAAGTCTTCTTTTATCTTTGATTGCTCTTACATAGAATAATGATGTTGCAATTATTCCTAATGCAATTAGTGGCGATGCAACTTCAGTATATTTTAATTCAAATTCATTTAAAGATTGAATCTGAGATGCGCTTACTGGAATCTCTGTAATCTTTACTGTTCCAATCTTGTTTGATTGTTGTTCAATAAACCACACGTTGTCATTTCCATCTGATGTCATGAATTGAACAAATGATGTTTCAGATGGAACTGGAACCTCAATAAGCTGATTGTTGTCTGGATCAAAAGCTCCAATATTATCAATGGTATGCTGTGCAAACCAAATATTTCCATATCTGTCATTAGTCATGCCAAATGGCAATGCTTCTTCATTGGGCACTGAAATTCTCTCAAATGTCTCAAAAGCAGGATTGAATTTAGTAATTGCCAGTCCTGTATGCTCTGCTATCCATAAGTTACCGTCATCATCAAAAAATAATGCCTCAGGTCCTTGTAGCGTAATATCGCTTGAGATTTGAGTTAGCTTGTTGTTTTTAGGATCAATGAATCCAATCTTACCTATACCTGAAGCAGAATACCAGACCATTCCGTTTTCATCTACTGCTAATGCAAATGGTAGTGATTCTTTTTCTGGTAATGAAATTTCTTCAAATATGTCTTGCTCAGGCAGATATTTTACAATTTTATCCTTGTTAATGATTGTAATCCAAATATTTCCATCATAGTCAGCTTTGATTCCAATAGGGGTATTATCTGATATGGTAGGATCTAGTTTTGGTATGGTTTTTGTTTTGATCTCTTTTGTTTGTGGATCAATTACTCCAATCTGATTTCTTGGAGAATCTACAAACCAAATTTGTCCTTTGTTATCTTGTGTTAGAAATGTACTTACTAATCCATCAAAAGAGTAAGATGAGAACTCTTGTGTATCTAATGCAAATTTCCATACCCGTGGGGCAGATGCATCACTAATCCAGATTGAATTTCCACCATCATACAATGGATATAGTGGTTTTGCATCTTCAGGAAACTCATACTCTATAATTTGCGTTTGAATGTCTCCTAGTTTTGGTTTGACAAGTAGATTCAACAGCTTTGATTCATTTGCATTCTCTGTTCTTTGAACTTCTACATCAGCTAACCATTCTCCAGAGAATCCAAATGTTAACTCTCCTTGATATTCTGCTGGCTTTCCATCTTCTCCACTTTTAATCTCCATTGGAATTTCAATTGGAGAGATATTTTTTGATGGATTTGATATCTTGACTTTAACTTGGTTCAAGTCAGAAAGAGAATTACCTTGTATGTCGCTTACTTTGATTGAAATTGTATTTGTTCCACTAGAAAATGGAGTTATGTTGATATCAAATTTGGCATTTTCAGTAAATTCTATTGTTTTAAATCCGTATGTGATTTCTTGTGCATCAACCTTTTGGATCTCACCTGCCGGTAAAGTTCCGTTTGTCAGTAGTGCAACTACTCCAAGTAGAATAATGCCTAATACCGCATCAACTTTGAGTGATTTTTTTAGTTTTTTGTAAACGTGAAGCTTGCCTGATGAAAACTTTTTTTCTGCATTTCTTTGGATTTTAATCTGGAAATATCCTCCCAATCCAATCATGAGTGAAGCAATAAAAATTTTAATCATGATGAATTTGCCGTACATGGATTCTGAAATTACTCCAACATCACTTTCCAAGAACCACATTAAAGTTGGTCCTGTGATAATTACTACTCCAACTGCAATAGTAAACGCAATTGAAAATCTTGGAATTAGAACTAAACTCAACTTTTCTTTTTTAGCTTCTTTTAACTGTGAAATTGCAGGTAATAATGCAAATACAAAATAGATTATTCCTCCTATCCATATTCCTGAAACAAGATTATGAATATAGTCTAAAACTAGTGCTGGTGTTTGTCCACTTGCAGCCCCATGTCCGATTAAGCTTGAGGTTCCAATTAATGCAAGCATTGCAATTAGAAATGGTATCTGGATTTTCTTTGATAGATTTTTTTTCCTGTCTATGGCAAACCAAATACCTAATGAAATTACTGTGATTGCCATTCTTATAATCCAAGTAAAACCAAAATCTGTCTGAATCGCATCAAATGGTGAACTCTCTAATCTGATACTCTGCATTGCAATCATCAAAATGTTTGAAGCAAAAACCAACATCAATCCAATTCCTGTGATTACCATGAATTTTCCGTGATGAAGTGATTCTATCTTAAACAATTCTTCTTTGATGAATCGTTTGTTTTGTGTACTCCAAATTACAAGTGATGCAATTATAGAACCTAAAACAATTGTTTGCCCTACTAATCCGGGAAATCTAGCTCCTGCCTCTGGTAAAAATACCAGTTCCGATACTGCTTTTGTATCTGTCAGAGAAGAATCAACTACAACATCTCCAACTGCAAACAAAAATGCATCTGGAACTAAATGACCGTCAATTTTGGAGAGCGTTTTTGTTGATACAGTATATACTCCCTCTTCTAGTGGCGGTGTTGTTACAACTAGTGATTGTTCATCTTCATAATAAT
>JBHHVV010000083.1:0-4792 GCA_046754445.1 Candidatus Nitrosopumilus sp. | reverse complement strand
TTGTCAGTTTTTTACAGGTTACATCACAAAATATTTTTAATTTTCATATATTGTGAGGGGAATTGGATTTCCATTACTATCCCATGCAAAGATACAATCTTCATCATATGGAGATTTGACAATAACAGACACCAACCCAAAAAAATTATGCAAGTCGGTAACTGAGGGCTCTGCAGAACCACTGGGATGTGAATGCACAATCCCAAGATAGCTCATATCAAATGGTAAAAATGAATGTGGAAAACCAGCAAATGTCGGTCCGGTTTCACTGAAGGGAGGAATGACTAGTCCATCAACTTTGATTTCTCCATTTTTTGCTTTTCCCTTTAGTATCAAAATACCTTCATTAGGATGTTTCATTTGGCAGAATGATAGTATGCTGTCAAGTACATCTTTTTGAATCAAAATTTTGCGCTCAAATTTTTTCTTCTTAAAAATCATAGAAACACTTCAGTTTGGAACTAATTTAATTTAAGATGACAATACAGTGTATTGAGTATTTGAAAAATGTCTCAGTTTTTGCTCAATTTCAGAAACGAGTTGAGGGATTTTAGAATCAATTTCGTCGATTTCACCGTGCAAAGTTTCAGATTTTAGTTGAGCATCTTCTTTAGAGGTAATGTTTTTGGCAAGATCATTTTCAAATGTTTCAAGGTTTTCAACTGCAAGTTCATCTAACTCATTTTTCATTTTATTGGATTTTTCAAAATATTCTGAAACCTGCTTAACAAACCCATCAAGAGATTCCTCAGTCTCAGTTATCTGAGATAATGTCTTATCTACATCTTTGACTGAAATAGACCCAGAAATAATTCCTTTTCTCACATTTTCTAAAATCACTATTATAGAATCTTTGTTTTGAGGTAGAAGCACTTCAAATGGATTTGTAGACAATACAGTCAAAATATTTTTTTCTTCCTTATCCAAAGATGATGCGTATTCATATCTGCTTAATGGTCTAGAGATTTTGGAAAATTGTGTATCAATATCATTTTTGATTTTAGATTTTTGAGTAACATATTCATCCAAATTATTTTTTAAATTAAGAAAGTTTTTGTAGTCATCTGAAGATTTAATGTCTTCAATTGATTTCTCTATTAAAGAAATTTTTTCCTTAAGAGACTCTACACTTTGATTGGTTTCAGAAATTTTTCTCTCTTTTTTTATTCTAGTCTCTTTTTGAGTTTTGATTTGGTTAACTATGTCCGTTATTTCATCATAAGCCGTATTTGTAGAATCATAATTTTCTAATATTTTTTGGATTTCTGAATGATTTTTATTCATTATCTCAAGATTGTTTTTTAATTGCGCAGCATATTTTTTAGCAAAAATATGAATTACTCTAGTTTGTCTTCCTAGTACATCGCCAACTTTTTTTAGAATTTGATTTAATGTGGAGTTTAATTTTTTTGCATCAGCAATAGAAGAAATTTCAGGTAATCTTACAACGCCTTTTTTAATAACATCAATAACCTGTTTTTTCCCCCTAACCACAATTATTGCAAGATGCTTGTCAATATCATCGACATTCAGATTATCTTTTTCAAGAACATTGCCTATATTGGTAAGATCATCGATTAAGGGAATAGTGTTATTTCTAAGATGGTTAATCTCAGAAAGAGTTTGAGATGTTCGTAGTTGATGAAGATCATTTACAATTTTTGGAACATCAGATAGTTGGATCTCTTCATACTGATGGATTTCTTCTTTGGGCGGTTCCACTTGCTTTTTTTTACCCCATCCAAAGACCATTGGATAGGATTACAATCTGGGCATTAAAAATCATTTACAACTAAAATTTAAAATTCATCAAAAAATCATAGTCAATATGGCAAAAACTATAAAAAAATCATTTCATACGGGTTCAGTCAAAAAAACAATAAGAATTAAAGCGCCAAAAGACAAGGTTTGGAGAAAAATTAGCAACATTATAGGATTACCAACATGGGCAATAGATGTAAGAAAGACAATCTATCTAACTAAGAAGAGAAAAGGAGTAGGAGCAATTAGATTAATTACATTTGAGGATGGAAATACAATTGAAGAGCATATTGTAGATTGGAAGGAAAAAGAGCATTTCACATACATTGCAACTGAAGGATTACCATTAAGGGCATATGTTGCAACAATTTCTATAAAAACTAAATCAAGCAAACTTGTTGAATTAACATGGAAATCATATCTTAACAGTAAAAAAATGACTGAAAAGCAGTTCTTAGAATTTCTTGCATTTATGGGGTCATTTTATGAGGCATCTCTTGAAAATCTAAAAAAAGCATTAGAGAAACAACACTAGATTATTTTTACGTCAAAGTGTAAATACGATAAATTTGGAAAAAATAACATGAGCGATATGCGATTTATCATAATCGGGGTTGGATTAATTTTTGCAGGGTTTTTGGTTTTAGGCGGATTTGGAAACAATTACCAAGCAGCCACATTAGAATCAAATCAATTTGGATCATGTTATGAGTATTTTGAGGATAAGCCGCCTATAGAAATCAATTGTTCATTTAAGATATTTGATCAGACATTATTCTTTGGATTAATTATAGGGATAATGGGAGCTGGCGTGATTTCTTTAGTAAAAGGAGTAAGAGGAAACTGGGATAACAGAGTAAGACCAGAAGACATGGTTGGTCCAGGCGGAAATCAGAAAGAGGACTCAGATAAAGATTAGAAAAATTAGATTAGGAAGACTTTTTAGATTTTACTTTATCATTAATTTTTGAATCATCTTCCATTCTTTGAAAATATACTTCTTCATATGGCATTTTTTCTCAGTATTTTCTTACAAAATTTGCATTTAAGCATAAAGAATGATTTGTACTTGTTTAGGTTCAGCATTAAATTTTAAAATATTATTTTGTGTCAGTCTCAATGATATTTTTCATAGAAACTACCATTTCACCGATTTCAGACATTCTTTGATCAAATTGTTCATCAGATAATTCGTCGGGCTTGTTTAAAGTAATAACAACCTCAGAAAAATCACCATTAGAAATAATCCTCATAGGGACATTCCAGGAAGACTCCTCATCAATATACTGATGATCTAGGATTCCAAGAGATTTATTTTCATTAAATTTTAGTTTAGATTTTCCATGAGGACCAGTAAATGACCACCAGCCATCATCACCAATTTTTGCATCAGGCATCATCTTGGGTGGAACTTGTAAAATGGCATCAAATGCATCCCCGGTCTTCTTTTTTACAGTAACCGAAATTGTTCTAGATCTAGTCATAGTAAAAAGAACAATCAATGATTAAAAAAGATATAGTAGTAATCATAGGAATCAATCCTTCGCATCTATTTGTTAAGAAATTCTCGAATTTTTTTTAGATTCATTACATTTGATTCGTGAAACATTACCATAGATTCTGCTAATGAATTAGGCAATACAGTTTTCAGATTCTCTACTAACTCATCACCACTAGAAATCATGTTGTCAATGAGCTTTTCAATCTCATTTTTCTCATCAGCCAATGGTATGTAGAGTAACTAATCTTAATTATCTTTTTTTATGAGGGTAGCAGTTGAACGCACATTTTTTAGTTTTTGAATATTCCAAGAGACAATCTCTCTTATTTTTTCAAAATTTTCTGCTTGTAATTTTACTAACATGTCATGAGTTCCAATTGTTTCAAAGACATCTACAACTTGTTCAAGTTCTTTTAATTGTTCTATAATATCGGCTTCTGCACCCAATTCACAATTTAGCATCACATATGCATCTGTCATGAATTTTACATCTATCAATGATTATTTAAAGATGGATAATTTTAGGTAAAGCTTACCATACAACATGAACTAAATCTTTAAGATTCCTTCGAGATTTTGGAAATTTAGTTTGCTCAGGATATCCTATACATAAAACAGATGAAGGAATAAGGTCTGTTCCAATAACATTCATGACTTTTTGTTCATCAAACATCCCAATCCATATGGAGCTCAATCCCAATGCTTGAGATGCAAGTTGAGAATATCCAGCTGCTAAAGTAGCATCTTGAATGGCAAATTTTTTCAGTATAGAATCTGAAAAATCAAATTTAACTCTAGATGGATTTTTGCAGAAAACCAGCACTACAGGAGCGTCAACATATGGTTGATTATTACATGCAGAAACTAGGAGTTTTTTCTTTTCAGGGCTTTTGACATAAAAGATCTCAAATCCCTGATAGTTACCAGCAGTAGGTGCAGTGTCTGCAGCAGCAATTATCTTGTCAATTTTTATAGTTTCAACAGGCTTGTCAGAAAATTTTCTCGTAGAACGTCTTTTTGCCATTACAGCAAATAGATCAGTATCTACAACTTCAGACGGACCAGATTGGAGTATAAAATCAAGTAACTGGTTTCTAACGTTTGGATTATCAGAAACAGGAACATCTTGGGGTTTATAACCTAAAGGAAAAATTTTTTCTTCTTTTTTTTCTGAATCCACAAACATTCTAAAGAAAATATGTTATTAAAGAATTAGAAACAGAACACACATACAAAATCATTCAGGTTCAAAACAATCACAGCCAGAAGTGCAAGGTTTATTCATAACACCATCACAAGAGCCTAATTCATTATGCATGATTCTATGATGGCCACAAATTTTACATTTTTCTCTAAAATGAGATATTAATTCAGATTTAGAAATGTCTGATTCTTCAATTTTTAATTCAGTTTCTTTTGTCATGATTGTTGCTGCAAATCAAGTTAGTTTAAACATTTTGAACTTGATTGAACACAAGAAAAGTCTTTCAAGAATATGAAAAATTGTGAAATACATAAACAAAATTTGTT
>JBHHVV010000082.1:0-4826 GCA_046754445.1 Candidatus Nitrosopumilus sp. | reverse complement strand
ATCTCTTCATTGAGCATGATTCCCCTACAAAAGACTTTTCCAATAATTCTATCATAACTACTTTCAATTTGCCCGTCATCTTCATCAACTAATACATCAGATCCAACAGGACATCTTTTTTCTAAAAATTCTTTGGGTTCTGAAAATTCAAGTTCTTGTGTAGATATCAATGCTAATTTAATTTGAGTATCCTCAACTAGAATTGTTTCTCCATCAAGAATCTCTGCAATCTTCCCTTTCAAACACATTGCATTTCCAGCACAATCAATATTTGTTTGTGGAGTCACAATGAGTAAAATTAAGGGAATACTACACATAGCAATTATCAAAGAGATTTTCGATTTCATAATTTTCTGAATATCATCTTAATTAAAAAATCAATAAAATATGTCGTATTATTATGGTTTTTGCAATGTATACAATCATACAAAATCTTTAAAAACAAGGCAAACTCTTGTTTTTCGACATTCATGGCTGAAAAAAAAACAGCAAAGAAAACTACAAAAAAAATACCTGTAAAGAAGACAGTATCTAAACCAAAAGCATCCAAAACAGGCAAAACCACTAAATCTAAAACCACCAAAGCAAAATCTACTAAATCCAAGAGTAAAAAACCAAAGGAAGAGCCCATCGGAGATATGGGAATCGTCATAGT
This sequence comes from Candidatus Nitrosopumilus sp., assembly GCA_046754445.1. Classification (GTDB taxonomy): domain Archaea; phylum Thermoproteota; class Nitrososphaeria; order Nitrososphaerales; family Nitrosopumilaceae; genus Nitrosopumilus. Next base: position 4,171 of record JBHHVV010000082.1, on the reverse strand, counting down.
TGATGACGACATAGAAATTGATCAAGAAAAAGTCAATGAAGAAAGAAGAGCATATCTCGAAGAAGCAAGATCTCAAGAAGCATTTGACTAGGAATCTTTATCATCTTCCATGACATATACTAATTGTGCGTGCACTATGTTTGATTACAGTTAAACCTGGTAAGGTTGATTCTGTAGTTCAAATTTTAAAGAAAAAACGAAAGATTGTAAAACAAATCATGGTAGTTACTGGAAGAGCAGATATCAATGTTTTATTGCAAGGCAACATTGATGAAATTAACAACATGGTAATTGATTTTAAAAAAATCAAGGATATTGTAACAACTGAGACCTTAATTGAAGTGGAGGTAAATCTGGGATGGTAAGGGCTATAATTTTAGTTAAATCTCCAAAGAAACTCATAGCTGCTAGATTGAGAAAAATTTCATCTGTATCTGATTCTTTTCCAACAAGTGGACAATTTGATGCTGTTGCCATAATTGACGTTGATGAACTTATTCAGATAAAAGAAGTAGCGACACTCATTCAAAAAATTAGTGGTGTTGAAAGGACTGAAACCATGGTTGAAGTACAATGACAATGGATTTAAAGAACTTTGAAGTAGAGTATTTGTGAACATCAAAAAAGTTGGAAATGTCATTTTGGCTGTTAAAGACATAGACAAATCCATACAATTCTATCATGAGCTCATTGGCCTTCCAATCAAAAATCAAAGAAGATCATGGGTTGATTTAGGCACTTCAGGAGCAATATTGAGTTTACATCCGGCATCATTGACTGCACAACATATTGGCAGTTCTATTGAAAATGGAATCACAATAGGTTTTCTTGTTGGTGATGTAAAATCCGCAGTGGAGGAATTAAGAGAGAAAGGTGTCACAATTCATCGTGACATTGTAGAAAAAGATGCAGGAAAAAATGCAGTAATTTTGGATCCTGATGACTATCTGATTTCTTTATTTGAGCCAAGCTTTGAAGACAAGGCACAACAAACTGGCGGATATCATGGATTTACCCCATCTTAGATATCTTTTCAATTGAAAGATCATCTCAAACTTTTTCTTTTTACAACATTTAAAATCATTTAAGAAAATATCGTTTTAGATTATTCTTTTGATAGATGATATGATCTTTTCCAAACCTTTTTCTTTTTTATTTATGGATATGTAATAGGTCATATCATTTTTTTGTAAAAGAACAATAGTTACTTTTTGATGTTGTAAAATTACATGTTCTAATTTTCCAACGGAGTTTGCAGTATTTTTTCTTAATGACATTAAAGTGGATATTATGAAAAACTCATTTTTAACTTGTTCTGATTTTAATAGTGGTTTTAGATTGGGTTTTACAATGCCTGTTATTGTTCTACCATATGCATTTACAATCCCTGCATACCTGACACTGTTGGATAATTTTAGAATACTTTGACACTGCTTTCTGTACTTTACAACAGCATCTTTCCATTTGTCTGCAGGGGTTTTGACCATGTTAAGAATTCAGTTTTGAAACTAATAAGGATTATTACTAGCTAATTTTATAATTTTAGGATTATTTTTTTTAATGTTGTTTAGATTCTGATTCTTTTTCAAGTTTTTTCTTTAATTCTAGGTTTTCTTTTAGTAGTTTGTCGTTTTCAGTTTGTAATGTCTCGACAGAATTTTGTCTAGTATACAATGGATGACCTGGAGGAATAATGGCAGAATTCATTGTCAGTAATCCTGCTGCATATTGCTGATACATGTGTTGGAATCCTTGAAGTTTTTGAGTTACTGTGCTTGCATTTTTTAAGAATTGTTCTTTCATGGGATTTTCATGTGTTTTGAATATTGGATTTGTCAAACCTGGAGGCAATCTTGGAAATTGAAAAGCTAAATGTGGAATATTTGGATTCAGTCCGTATAGGTCTTGTAGGTGTTTTATTGCCATATTATCCATAACAATCATTAATTTTTGCCATATTTCTGCCTTGCTTTAGGCATTTGATATACTGTTTAGTAAAATCTCAGTCATTTTTGCTCAAATTGAGTTGATCGCAGATCCTTATAGATTCGCAATTTGGATCGCTGGTACGCATGATTGAATCAAAAAAGACTTGTCTAAAATGTAAAAAAGACATTGAAGAAAAAGATTTACACAAAATTGTAATATACGTAGTTCAAGAAAAATTCACTGAACATCATTATGAACATATTGAATGCCCGGATAAATTTACTGTTTGAAAATTTTATTTGAAAACTTATCCTTTGTATTCATATACTTTGTAAATTTCCCCTGTTAATCGGGATCTGTATCTCCATTCGTTATTCTTCCAAATTATTTGAAGGAAATCTTTTTGAGAACTTGGATGTAATTTTTCAAAAACATCGCTGCCAATCAATATTTGATTAGGTTTTGCCATGTTTTGGATTTTTGCTGCAATGTTCATTGCAGGTCCCATTAAATCAACATGGGAGTTTTCTGCATCTGATCCATATCTTACAACAATGTTTTGCCCAAAATCAACTCCTACTTTTACCATCAAATCGGGATAATCGTATTGATCTAAAATTGGGTTGATTCCTTTTTGAATAACAGTGATCATTGATTTTGCACAGTTTACAGCATTATCTGCAGCCAATAATCCATTACCTTCTGCAACAAAATATCCGATAACAGCATCTCCTACAAATTTTAATACATAACCATGATGTTGTCTAATAACAGATGCCATTTCTTGAGAAAAAGAACTTACGATTATTGCAATTTTTTCTGCAGGCATTTCTAATGTCATAGTGGTAGAACCTACCAAATCAACATACAATACTACCATGTCTAATTTTGAAAAAACATTTTTTCTAAGAAATTGTTCTGAATCGTCAACTATTCCAGTATACTCATAGCCTTTCTTTAGAGCCCCCCAAACTCGTTTTTGAGTTTCTAAAATCATTGTTTCAGAATCTAGTGCCTGCTCTGTATTTTTACTTAGTAACATATCTACAACTTTATTATCCGATTTAGTTGATTCTTGATTTTCATTTACTTTGTTTTCAGTATTGTCTTCAGTCATCATATATTCCTCATTCTAATGGAAAATCTACTCCACAGGAAGGGCATTTACCTCTTGCTCCTTTATACCCATCATCATAATATTCTGTAATTACTACTTTACAATAGATACAGGTAATAATGCTATTTTCCATGCCTGAAATTGTAATTTTGTATATTTAGATATTGATGAAGGTTTAAGGAGAGCAATAATTTGTTATCTTTTGTGCGTTTAGGAACACGTTCTCCAAATGAGTTTATCCAAAAATTAAATCAAAATAATGAGATAATTCAAAAAAAATTCCTATCAAAAATTGTTGATTTGACAAAAATGATCGACGTCAAAGTAATGATGGGGAATTCTACAATTACTGAACAGAAAACATTTGATCCAAAACAAGTGATGGATTATTTTCAAAAAATTTGCCATTTATTAAAAGACTGGTCTATACAAGATGTATCTATTTCCAATAACGAAGACATTAGACGGATTTTTACAAAATTTGAGATACAAGAAGGAAATTATATTATTTCTGGGCACATATCGTTGCAATTTCATGTTTTATTATTTTACAAACCAGTTCAACGAGTAATTGATTCACAAAAAGAATTAGCCGAAATTGTTGATTTGACAAAAAATAAAGAACAACAATTGTCAGACAATAGTGATCAATTCGTATTAAACAAATTAAAAGAAATGGGATACAAGGATTTTGATCATCAAAAATTATTCGAAGTGTTTTATGAAAATGATGAATTTAGGGAAAAAATATACTCAGAAATTGAAAAAGATACAGGGGTGGATTTTAAAGAACTTTCCGAAAAAAAGAAAAAATTATTTAATGAATTAGATTCTCTTCTAGTAGAAACATATCAAACAAGTTCAGTGCTGATTGATGATGCAAGATTAGTTTCGGGGGAAGAAGGTTGTTTGTGTGCTTTTGATTTAGAATTTATTAAAAATGACACTCGTGAAGGAATGTTTGACCCTAGAAAAATGTCTGAATCTGTGAAAGAAAATATTTCAAAAAGAATTCAAGAGTTTGAAAATTTGATTAATTAAGACCAAGGAATCAGAAAATGAGAATCGTCTCAAAGGGGAGTTCTGATCCCTTGATATAATTTGAACGAGATTTTTGAACTATTT
>JBHHVV010000081.1:0-4850 GCA_046754445.1 Candidatus Nitrosopumilus sp. | reverse complement strand
CACTTCCAGATTGTCTTCCAGATAAGATAAATTTTCCATATATTATCAACAAACTCCCATTCAAAAAAGCAGAAAATATGCAAGAACAGTTATTGTCAATCTTTGGTGTAAAATGCATAGATTTTGTTACTGCATGGGAATTTGCAGAAAGATATACAAAATCTATTGGAACACCCGAAATTCATAATGATCGATTTCTTACAATTATTCAGACCTTGACAATATGGATTAACGCAAAAAAATTAGGAGTAGCATGCGGTAAAGAGATCCCAGAGTCCATTCAAACATATATCAACATAATGAAAATGCATTTTGATATTGATTTTGAATACCTATTAAACGACTAATCTGTGTAATCCTTTTATTTTGTACTTGACTAAATAAAATATGGAAGGTAGAATCAACATCAATGTATCAGCAGTAGATTATGATAAAACAAGTAAGGCATTAACTCATCAATTATCACTTTTAGAAGAGATGGTTCATGGCGAAGAGGACTTTGTCATGACAGATTCTGAATTTGCTTTTGGTTGGCACTTTTTTGTATTAAGCGTAAACAATTCATTGGTACAAAAACTTGCAGAAATGATGGGAGCAGATTATGATAAATTAAAAGGAAAGAATATAGAAAAAAAATTTCTTTCCTGGTTAACAAAAAATATAGAAAACAAATCCCCTAGATTCAAAATTGCAATAAAAGAAGAGATGGAATCTAGCAAATTTGGCATATTCTAAAATAATGTTCATAGAAAATTAGAAAATCATATCAAGTCACGCCAAATTCCTGTAAATTCATCACTTGCAACAACGGTCCTTACTTCAAGAAATCCTAAATGTTCAAGTCTTTCTCGCTTGTCATAATATTTGTAAACTCCTTCTTTATCAGGAAAAATTGTGAGTGTTTCTTGTTGTCCTGGCTCTAAAAGATCTGTCTGAACATTTAACCCCTCTATAAACAGTCTATGATGTTTATCTCCATTATTAATTACAGTTAGAATATAAGCAAAACTAGTCCTAGTAATAAGATGAGGGTTTGGTTCACCATCTATTCCAGAAATTCCTTGGAGTTGAGTTTTTCCATCAACGTCTTCAAATGCAACAGTTTGTTCAACTCGTTCTTGCCAAAATATTGAAACATGTCTTACATTTCCTTGTCCAACAAATCCCATCATTGCAGCTAGTGAAACAACACCTATCAAAATTGCAATAACTATTAATTTTTTATCTTTTGAGACCACATTATTTTTGTGAATATTCCAGTATTTACTTTATGTTGATCATTTTCACATACGGTTTAGCATTCTTCTGGCTCTTTTTGAGGCTCACAGTTTAGCAAAACAAAAGATTTGCATATACAATCAGCCCAAAGGCATCGCTTTTTTCTTTTGTGATTTTAAAAATGTCAAATCCTGTAATTTTATGAGGTAGTGTTTCATAGAAAAAATATGCAGTTAATGGAAAAGTTTTTGTTTAAAATTGCTAAAAAGTGGATTGCAGGAAATACCATTGACGATGCATTAGAATCTGCAAAAATAGCATATCAATCAGGAAGACATGCAATAATAAACAAACTAGGAGAATATCATACCTCAAAAAAACAGATTCAAAATACGATTCAGGATTATCAAAAAATTGCTAATTCATTTAGGAGATGGAAGATTCGAGGAGCAATATCTGTAAAGCCCACTCAAATTGGATTATCAATAAGTCAAAAAGAATGTCACAGAAATTTAGAGGAAATAATACAAAAAACACGTAATGCACATGTCTTTGTATGGCTAGATATGGAATCTTCAGATCATACAGATGAAACAATTGAGTCATACACCTCATTTTTTTCAAAATACGAAAGAATCGGAATTGCATTACAGGCAAATCTCAAAAGAACAGAAGACGATCTTAATGATCTAATTAGAATAGGTGCAAAGATACGTCTGGTAAAAGGAGCATACAGAGAGAAAGCAACAATATCATTTAGAACTAGAGAGGATGTAGATAAAAATTACATCAAATTAATGAAAATATTATTCAAAAATGGAAACGAATTTGCGATAGCATCTCATGACATGAAAATTATTCAAAAAGCCCAAGAATTATCCAAAAAATACCCTAGAAAATTTGAATTTGAATTTCTCAAAGGAATTCGAGAAGAGATAAAATCAGAATTGGTTAAAAATGGATTTGTTGTTTCAGATTATATCCCATATGGAACAAATTGGTTAGCATATTCTATTAGAAGAATTAAAGAAAGGAAGAGAAATATTTTGTTACTAGGAAGTTCTTTAATTCAGTCACAACGGGTTTGAGTTTGAGTACGCAAAAATTGTTGTAGATAGTTTTCTCCTCCAGCTCCTTTTCCAGTTGTACCTGAGTGCTTCCATCCAACAAAAGGTTGGCATGATACTAAAGCAGCAGTGGTAGCACTAGCAGAACGATTTGCATATACAACACCCGAATGTATTTTTGAAAAAAAATCATCTAGTTGTTTATGATCTTCTGAAAAAATACCAGCAGTCAATCCATATTCAGATTTGTTTGCAAGTTTTATTGCATCATCAAAATCATCATATCTTTGAATACACAAAAATGGCAAGAACAATTCTTCCTTCATCAACTTGTGTTCCTCAGGCAATTTCTCAACTATTGTCGGTTCCACAAAGTAGCCATTTTCAAGTAAATCTGTTTTAATGACAGAACCACCAGTAAGAACAGTCCCATCTTTTTTTGCCAGTTCAGAAACGTTTTCAAATTTTGATTTTGCATCTAAATTAATTACTGGGCCAAGAAAAACATCTTTATCCCAAGGCATGCCCACTTTGATCTTTTTTGTCTTTTCAACTAACTTTTCAATAAATTTTTCTGCAATTTCATTTTGTATGTAAACTCTAGAGCACGCACTACATTTTTGTCCTCCATATCCAAATGCTGCATTCATAACACCATTTATTGCCTTTTCCAAATCAGCATTTTTTGTAACGATGACAGGATTTTTTCCACCCATTTCAGAAATGAATGGTTTTGTTGTGGATTTGGTGAATTCCTGAAATCCATGCATTCCTACTTCCCTTGAACCAGTAAATGCAATGCCATCTACACTTTCACTCTCAATCAAAGTTTTCCCCACCACACTTCCTGAGCCAGTGACAAAATTTATCGTACCAACAGGAATTTTCGAAAACAAGTATTTTATAAAATAAAATGAAGACAAAGGAGTATCGCTAGCAGGTTTCAAAACAGCAGTATTTCCAGTAATTAATGCACCAGTGGTCATGCCAATTGCTATCGCAGAAGGAAAATTAAACGGTGATATTATTCCCCATGCCCCATAAGGTTTCATGGTTGTCTGAGTTTTTTCGCTAGGATTTGGATGAGAGGTCTGTTTACAAAAACCATTATTTTTTTCCATTTGATATGCATAAAATCGCATAAAATCAATTGCTTCATCAACATCACCCATTGCTTCAAAACGATTCTTTCCGTTCTCTAAAGTCATTATAGCAGCCAAGAAGAATTTTTTTGAAGAAAAATAGTCTGCACATTCTCTAAATATTTTGACTCTATTTTGAAATGGAAAGTTACTCCATTCTTCAAATGCATTTTTTGCACTAGAAATTGCATTATTGGCATCAGAGATAGTAGCTTTAGGAAAATCTGCGATTTTAATTCGAGTATCTGAAGGAGAATGAACAGAAAAATTGTTGTCTGAATAAATTTCCTTTCCATTAATAATTATTGGATATGTTTTTCCAAGTTCTTTTTTTGCCTCATCAAGATCTTTTTCAAATTTTTCGTGAAATTCTTGGGTTGAATTTGTAGATACTGCTTTTCCCCATGTGAATTCGTTTTCAAATTCAGTCATTATGATTTTCTCCCGATGAAAAAATAACTTCTGAAATGATTCTAGATGCTAAATGTGATGTTCTGTCTTTAATGTCATAACTAGGGCAAACTTCCATAATGTCCATTCCAATGATTCCCTTTTCTGCAATTCTTTGCAACATATAGACGCAATCAACGCTGTTAAGACCTAATGGTACAGGTACTGAAACTCCTGGGGCAAATGAAGGATCAATACAGTCCATATCAAATGAAATGTAAACATTTGTACCTAATTTGTCAATTACAGAATTTGTAATTTTCTCAATCCCATGTTTGTGAATGTCAAAAGGAGTTATTACATGAAAGTTGTGTTTTTTAATATTTTCCAATTCCTCTTCTTCAGGAGTACGTATTCCTATTTGGACACTAGATTCTATTTCAATATGAGATAAAACATCAGTGATTACTGAGCCATAATAATTTGTATGAGAACTAATGAAATCAGGATGTGCATCAAAATATACAAATGAAATTGTTTCATCAGGTTTTGATATTGATGTAATGATTTCTCGAGTAATTGAATGATCTCCTCCAATAGATATAGGAATTTTTGAAGATGAAATAATTTTATCATAAGTGCCTCTGATCTGAGTTCTAGTTATGTTTCCAAAATCATGAACTTTTTTTTCAGTACCCTTGAAGGGACGGCCTAAAGAGAGTTGTTCATTTCGTTCATAAGAATCACGGATGTTGGAAATTTTACGAATTGTAAATGGTGCTTCTTCTGTGCCTTTTCTTAGTGCGTGTGATTGAGACTCATCAGGAATTCCAACAATGACAAATTCTGAATCATCAAAATTATCAGTATTAGCCCAACAAATTTGCTCCATAAGGGATATTCAATATCATAGAATTTGAATTTTTAATCAGGATTCCAAATTTTTATACGGATTTAATATGTTAGAAGGAATTGGTGTTTTGATTTTAGACTCACAAAAAGAGTCTTGAAAAATTTGTAAGGGCCCTCGAGG
>JBHHVV010000080.1:0-4998 GCA_046754445.1 Candidatus Nitrosopumilus sp. | reverse complement strand
TTGCAATTTATTTACCAATGATTGAAGAGGCAATTCTTGCCATTCTTGCAGCGTCAAAAATTGGTGCTGTACAAACTGTAATTTTTTCAGGATATAGTTCTCAATCATTACATGTACGCTTACAGGATTGTAAAGCAAAAATTTTGTTTGTTTCTGATGGATTTTTTAGAAAAGGAAAACCTGTTTCTCAAAAAGAAACCGTAGAGACTGCAATAAAGAATACAGATATTGAAAAAACAATACTAGTTTCATACAAAGGAATTGACAATTATGACGAATCGGCACAAATGATTTTTTTTGATAAACTAATATCATCTCAGACGGATTCTTGTGATACTGAAATCATGGATTCAGAAGATCCTTTGTTCATATTGTATACTTCTGGCACCACTGGCAATCCAAAAGGGGTTATTCATAGTCATGGGGGATTCTCTGTTTTTGCAGGACATCAGGCTGCATATCTAATCGATATGAATGAAAATGATGTGTTGTTGTGGCCTGCAGATATTGGTTGGATTACTGGTTTAGTTTGGAATGTTTATGGTCTATTGGTAATGGGAGCCAGTGCTGTAATCTATGATGGGGCTTTAGATTATCCAAATATGGATAGAATTTGGAAAATGTTATCAGATTATAATGTCACAATTTTTGGAATTTCTCCAACTGCTGTAAGATTATTCAAAAAGAATAACATTGAACCATTAAAATTACATTCGTTAGACAAAATCAAAAACATCCCAACAACTGGTGAGCCACTAGATGAAGATTCGTGGTGGTGGTTATTTGAAAAAATTGGTAACAGAAAAATCCCCATCATGAATTTATCTGGAGGGACAGAAATAGGAGGAGCAATGTTATCTGTTTTTCCAGGAATGAAACTAAAACCATCTACGGTGGGAATTCCTGTACCTGGAATGAATTTGGATGTTGTAGATGATGATCAGAAATCTGTTAGGAATGAAAATGGATATCTTGTAATTAAATCACCTTGGCCTGGAATGACTAAAAGTTTGTTAAATGATGATAAGCGGTTTCTCGAAACATATTGGTCTAGATTTAACAATATTTGGTTTCATGGTGATTATGTGTTTGTCGACGAAGATGGTTTATGGTATATGCGAGGCAGAACTGATGACGTAATCAACATCTCAGGACATAGAATGAGCACTGCTGAAATTGAACAGACTGTGATTTCTCATGAAAAAATTTCTGATGCTGCATCTATTTCAATTCCTGATGATATTACAGGGGAGGCAATTGTTGTATTTTTTGTAGCCGATAATAAATTAGATTGTGATTTGGATAATCAAGTCTCAGAACATATTGCTGAAAAAATTGGAAAAGTCGCTCGTCCCAAATTTGTTTATCAGCTATCTGATTTGCCTAAAACTAGAACAGGTAAAATTCTAAGACGTTTACTAAAATCAAAACTTTTGGGTAAAGAACTAGGAGATTTGTCATCCCTTGAAAACCCTCAAATTTTAGATGAGATTCAAAAATTAGGTTAACATTATCTAACGTTTTAATGCTTTCTAATTCACGTTTTGAGTAATAATCAAAATGCATGATGTTGAGCATTGAGATTTGTAGTTGACCAACAAGTAGAAGACATAGAGATGCCTGAGAATCTTAAATTAAACACATTTCTTCAAGAATTTCATTCTGATTGTCCTCATCCTGAGTGTAGTTTTGGATTCTATGGGTTTGCATTTGGACAATCACCTTTCCCCGTACCTAGACTGATTCGAGAAGCATTAATCAAAAATGCCAATAAAGGTGCATATGCAGCAGTTTCAGGCATTCCTGAATTACGTGAGGCCATATCAAAATACAATCGACATTATTTTGGAATGGATGTTGCGCCCCAAAGAATCTATGTTGGTCCTGGAACAAAAGAATTGATCTTTAATCTTTTAGAAATATTACATGGTACAGTTATTTTGCCAACACCTGCTTGGTTGGGGTATTTACCACAAATTAGATTCTTAAAGAAAAATTATCACATGTTACCTACTCGAGCAAACAGAAAGATATCTCCACATGATCTAGAAAAACTGGCATTACGATTGCAAGACAGGCAAAAAATACTGATCTTAAACAACCCTCACAATCCAACAGGATTGTTATATGATAAATTAGAATTAGAAGAGATTGCAGACGTATGTAGGAAACAAAACATCACGGTAATTTCTGATGAAATTTACGCACAGACAACTTATAATTTCTCAAAATTTGTCAGTATGGGGAAAATTTTTCCTGAAGGCACTTTTGTAACAAATGGTTTGTCAAAATCCCATGCTGCTGGTGGATATAGATTGGGATATGTAATTTTTCCTCAACATGCAACGGAGTTAAAAACACAATTTAAAAAAATCCTTGCAACTGAATATACAGCAGTTTCCACCCCTATTCAACACGCTGCCGTAGCGGGATTTGAAATTAGTAAAGAGATGGATGAATATTTTGAAGTGACTCGAAATATCCATCAAATCATGGGAGAATACACATATCATGCGTTGACTTCTATTGATGGAATCAAAGCAACAAAACCGGAATCAACATTTTATCTTCTTGCAGATTTTAACGCATTTGCATCCGAGTTAGAAAAAGCAAAAATAAATTCATCTCAGAAATTATCTGAATCTTTGATTCTTCACCCATATCATACCGCAATAGTTGGAGGTGATAGTCTTGTTTTAGAAAGAACAGACTTTAGCGCAAGAATTGCATATGTGGATTATGATGGAGCCAAAGTTTATCAAAATTATCTTGCAAATCCACCAAAAACAAACTCTGAAAAAATTGAATTTGTAAAAAACAATGCTCCAAAGATTGTTGCAGGTTTAGAGATGATTGATAAATTCTTTGAAAATCTTAAAAAAGAAAATGTTCAAAGACAGGAAACAGAGAAAAAAATGATGATTACAACAAGTTAATCTAATTTTAATATCAATTTTTCATATTCTTCTAATGATATCTCACCTTTGGCCAATCTGGTTTGAAGAATTTCTTTAGGGGTTGAGGCTATTATTGGATGAATGATTTTTTTTCTCAAAGTTTCTTTATTGATGAATATTTGCTTTGAATTGCTATCTACTTTCTTTTTGATTCCAAAGACTGCCCCAAACAATATGCCTAAACCTGCAATTGCCAGAGTCATTTGTGCAATATCTGAGTTGTCATTTTGTTTTTGAATAGGTTCAACTATTGTTGACGCCTGAGCTTCTGGAATGATGTCATTGTTGATTATTTTCTCTACAGTTTATTGCGGTTCACTTAATTCTCCAGAATACCCTGCAGCGCTTTCTATAGATAATCCCGGGTAATTTCTATCAAACCAAGAAGCATATTTTGGTTCATTATAATATCTGTCAACATAATATTTTGGATCTTTCTTAGTATCTACAAATTTTGCTATGGTATTTTCTTGATTTACAGATTCTTGAACAATGTCTTTTTGAACAATGTTTTCGTCAATAATGGTTACTTTGTTACTTGCATTCTCTCCAAGAATGGATGTTGATGATTTTGAAATTGTTTCTTGTGTGCTAAATTCAATCGGCATTTCATTTGATGAAATTCTAAAACTTGTTGTTACTCCTTTTGTCATATTTAAAATAAAACTTGTTGCATTATACACTCCCTGCTTTGTAAATTTTTCATTAATTTTGATCATTTTTTCAAATGAATCATCTGATTGAATTACTGCTTGAGAAAGCATTACAAACTCATTATTTAGATCCCGAATCACAATTGTAACTAAACCGTTAGAATCTTTTTCAACTTTTCCTGCAAATTTAATTTGTTCTCCTACATTAAATGAATTTGAATTAGTTTCCAGGCTTGTTACTTCTGCAAATACTGGAATTATAAATGAAACCATTAACAACAAAATCATTCCTAATGAATAAGGTCCATACCTTTTCTTACTCATTAAAATATTATATGTAATTTTTTCATTTAAAATGAGCGTAGTATTGATCCAGGTTTTTTGTACGTAAAGGTTAAATGTAAAATTTTGAGTTCTTAATCTGATTTGTTATTGATAGTAATGTGACTCTCTCTGAATTCTTTTGCTAGATCATTAATCTGATTTCTAATTTTATCCGATAATATTTCTAATACCTCTTCAATTTCTACTGCATCAAATTTTGTAGGTTTTTCAAATGATGAAAAAAGTATGCCTTTTCGCTGTAATGCCGATATCACTCTATATGTCTCAATTCTAGAAATTTTCAGTTCTTTAGAAATTTTAGAAGCTGTTTCCATGCCATTTTGGTTTAAAAATAGATAAATTTTAGTTTCATCCGTGGTAAAATAATAGTCAATTACCATTTGATTTAATTTGGAAATAGTCTTTTCTGCCTCTCCTATAGAGTCCTTTACTGGCCCGATTTGCCCCATTAGAAAATTTGATGGGAAATTTTAACATAAGCTAGAGTATGTTATTATGAATTACATAACATAACCATATCTGCATTTTATATGCCTAGAAATTTACCTAATATAATATCGCCATAAAATAATTGAATCAGGAAACCTCCCGTGATTAACAACAAATAGGGAATTCCCGGTGTAATCCAAGTATCTGGTTTTGTGCAAAAATCTTGATTTTCTGCATGGTGTAATTTCAAATCTAATCTTTTTTTACCTTTTCTTGTTTTTTCGATTGCAAATCCAAATTTTGGATTTTCAGCTCTATACCCCATCAATATTGCGATGATCTTTTTTCCAGTAGTTTCATCGAATCCTTCAAAAATATTTTTACCTTTGATTTGAGCGATTAAATTTCTAAAAATATTTACCAAGAACGGAATTACAAATAAGACTACTGCATTAGACAATGTTGTAAATGGAGTGATGGGATTTTCGCTAAGTGTTGCCATGGGTGCAATTATGGATAAAGCTATAAGTGCAAACGCATCTGCACCTCCAAAAAACCCCACTCTCCACATGATGAGTACTATTGGCGCAATAATTAATGCAAATCCCATAGCA
>JBHHVV010000079.1:0-5018 GCA_046754445.1 Candidatus Nitrosopumilus sp. | reverse complement strand
ACAAGATGAAAAAAATTCTAGTGTCAGGCAAAGTAGAAGGAATTGTTTTAAAATCTAAAAATCCAATTAATTTTTTAGGAACAGTTGATAAAAAAACTGGAATCATTAGTGATAAAAATCATGATCTTTTTGAAAAATCCATCAAAGATTCAATCCTTGTATTCCCTTCCGGTGTTGGTAGCAGTGTTGGTGCGTACACAATTTATTCTATAAAATCAAATAATTCTGCACCTCTAGCAATGATCTGTCTAAAAGCTGATCTAACTGTAGCTACAGGTTGTGCCTTGGCCAATATTCCATTAATCACAATTACTGACGATGAATTCTCTTCACTTCAAAATGGAATGAAAGTTTCTCTAGATACTGATTCTTCTAATCCTCTTCAGTATCAATAAAACTCTCTATTTGTAAATCACCATATGTTACTTCCTTTATCTGACTTTTTCCCGCTGGTAATGCTCTAACAAATTCGTCTATACTTATTTTTCTTGTAATATCTTCATACAATTTTGAAAATTCTATTCGAATTTTTTTTGCAGCTTCTGCTAATTCTAATCCATGTGGCTCAATTATTGCATAACAAATAGAATTTTTTTTAATTGGAACTGGTGGACCACATGTTAATACATAATCATCATCCTGTGGCATAATTCCTACAGCAAGTTTTAGAGTATCTGATTTGATGAAATTTCTTTGTCCTTCAATAGTAAAAGATCCTTTAGGCAAAAATTCTCCACTTGGAGCAGATTTTTTTACTTGCTCTGGATTAACCCAATAAGCACTTACACCATACATTCCTTCTCTCCATGCACGACTAAAACATACTGTAGCATGTGCAACTTCATTCATACTTTTATCAGGAGCATTTTTTGCATCTTTTAAAATAAAAAATGGAGAACCAAAAATATCACCGTGAAAAACTTTATCATTTTTCTCTAACTGTTTTCTAATAACAGCTGAATTTGATGCTGCATCTCTTCCTCCAACTGTTAGTAATCCATCAGAGGTAAAGAACCATCTATATCTTTCATACCAACTTTTCTTTCTAATTTCTGAAACAAGAACAACATCTTTTTCAGATTCTGTTTTGTTTTGTAATTTTTCTAATTTCTTACTTGTTTTTTCTTTAATTTCTTGAATTGATTTAATTGCACCAGATTGTTTTTTTGCTTCATTAAATAATACAGATGCAATTGATTGCAAAGGCGCATTTGTATTGATCTTTATTTTTTCATCTTGAATTACCATTAATGGAATTCCTTTTTCAGTGATTAATTTTGCGTTATGATTAGCCAAAATTTCCTGAGCAGGATTATCTTCTATTGAAATTATTCCTTTTGACACCATTTCAAAAAGAGAATTGGCTACATTTGTAATGTTTCTTGATCTTTCTTTGACTGTTTCAATAGCTTTTTCTTGTTCAGAAATCTGGGTTTGTAACTCTTTAATTTTTTTGTCTGAACCACTTGATTGAATAGATTTTCCTTTTTCAACAATTTTTTCTGTAAATACTGTATCTAGTCCTTCTATGAAATTATTAACATTTGTAATCTCCCCTTCTAATTTTCCTAGTTTTAATGGAAGAACTTCAGTCTTTTCATTTCTAACTATTACTGCATCATGATTTCCTGAAATTACATCAGAAACAATTTTCTTTGTTGTTACAAAAATTTTCTTTATTTCTTCATCAGTTAATAAATTTCCAATTTTTTTAGAATTAACATTCGCAATTTCAAAAACCCCTTCAACATACTTTTTTGGTAATCCTAAGGTTCTCCCAAACCATTTTCCAGCAACTAAATCTGTTGTTTTAAGATCTTTAAAATCTGATTCTGAAATATTGAAAATATCTAATCCATTAATTGGTGGTTGTACATATTCTAATCCTACACCAAGTTTTCTATGCCTGACATCTATTGAGTGCTGTAATGCAAGAATTTTCATTTCCTTATTACATAGTAAAATATTCCCATCTCCAAAAAATTCCCCTACTAGAACAAACTCTTTTCCAAATCCTTCAAAAGTAAAATATGCAATTCTTTCTGCACCAATCTGTTCTATTTTTTTTAATTTTAATCGAAGAAGATCACTTCGTAATCTTTTTTGTAATCTATTTGGCTCCATCTGATCAATCTTTACTGTTGTTAACCAAACACCCAATGTTGAAATCATCATAAATAGATCGTTTTTTTCAGTATGGTGAAGTTTGAAGAGAATACTATCTTTTGTAATGCCGTAAATGTTGCTGACATAGTAATCTTGAACTTGTTTTGAAATTTGGTCTACTAAATATCGTAGTTCTATACCTGAAAGTGTCATAATTATCATATTTTATGTCTAAAATTATACCCTTGCTATGCTATGCTCAAAGATTGACCAAAGATATTAAACATGGTTTGCTTGAGACACGCTAGAATTTACCTTGGCAAAATTCAAAAAGAAAAAATCTGAGCCTACAATTGGACCTGATGATTCTAAAAAAGAGTCTGTACAAGATCCTGTTGATGTTCCTAACACGGAAAAATCTGAACCTATTCCAGACAATTCATCAGGTGATCCTCCAATTAGTGTTGCCGAAAAGAGTGAAAAAGATAGAAAATTAAATAAATTATTTTGGATGCGAGTTGCCTTGGCAGTAATTGCAGGAACAGCTGCTACTTTTATCTTTGAAGATATTGAAGGTGAAGAAAGAAGATGGGCCTCAATTGTATTCATGATTATAGTATTTTTTGGAACAATAATTGTTGCTAAAGGAATGAAAATGCAATTACCATCTTCAGATAGAAAGAAAATTGTTACACAAGCTATTGGTAGTTATGTTTTCTTGTACCTGTTTACTTGGATTGTGACTTATACACTAGTACACTCTGGAAATATTTCCAGTGGAATAAATCTCTAATTCATTAAATGGAAGATTACTCATGTGGAATTACAAAACACCTGGTATTCCTGATGACTATTTTGAAAGAGTAGACAAAGTTCCAATTACAAAAGAAGAGGTAAGAATAATTCAAATTAGCAAAGCTAGATTAAAACCAGGACAAACTGTATATGATATTGGATGTGGTAGTGGTTCAATATCTATTGAAGCAGCACTCCAAATTGAATCATCTGGAAAAGTTTTAGCCATTGATCATGATGCAAATGCAATAGACCTAACCAACAAGAATGCTGAAAAGTTTGGTGTGACAAATATTTCTGTAATGTATGGTGATGCTAAAGAAAAAATATTAGATCTAGAAGAAGCAGATGTCATATTTATTGGTGGTACTGGTGGTGACACTAAAGAAATAGTTGAATTATCTGAAAACAAACTAAAGTCTGGAGGTAGGATTGTAATTGGATTAATTCTAATTGAGACACTTTATTCAGTTTTACAGATTTTAGACAAATTACAGTTTGAATCCATTGATATTACTCAAGTTACCATATCTAAAAGCAGAAAGACTAGCACAGGAACAATGATGCTTGCAAGAAATCCTGTAACTATAATTTCTGCTACTAAAATTTAATCTAGATTTTTAATTGGGAGAAACATCATACTTTTCATGCCTGGATTAATTGGAATTGGAGTAGGTCCTGGAGATCCAGATTTGCTTACAGTCAAGGCAGTTAAGGCAATAAATGATGCAGACATCATAATGTGTCCTGCATCTAAAGAAGATAGACCAAGCATTGCACTATCAGTTGTTTCATCACTTATTGATAAATCAAAAAACCAAGAGATTGTAAAACTAATCTTTCCAATGACTAAAGACAAAAATATTCTTGAGCAAATATGGAAAAAAAATGCAAAGATAATGGCTGAAACTGTCTTATCAGGAAAAAACGTTGTATATCTTACCGTAGGTGATCCATTTTTGTATAGTACTTGGATATACATGCACAAAGATCTTACAGAAAATTACCCTGAAATGAATATCAGTGTAATTCCTGGAATTGTTTCTATGTTTACATTTGCATCAAAAGTAGGTGTAAGTATTGCCGAAGGTGCAGAAAAAGTTGCTATCATTCCATCATGTTATGATCTATCAAGTGTTAAGGAGATCGCAAAGAACTCTGAGTCTATGATATTCCTAAAAGATGGAAGATATTTTGATCAAGTAATTGATGTCTTGAAAGAATCTGGATTCCCTGATGATTCCATTTTTGCAATAGGGCAAGATCTTGGAACTGAAAATGAAATAATTCGTAAAATGACTTTAGGTGAGGTAAATGATAGTACATTAACTACAAAATACTTTTCAATTTTGGTGGTAAAACGTGTCTGATGTATACTTTGTAGGGTGCGGTCCAGGCGATCCTGAACTAATTACAATCAAAGCTAAAAAATTAATTCAAAAAGCAGACATTGTAGTTTATTCTGGTTCTCTAATTCCTGAACCAATCTTGAAGCTTTGTAAAAAAGGAAAACTCTATGATGCTGCAAAACTTGTTAGAGAAGAAATTTTTGATTTACTATACAAAAATGCAAAAAAAGACAAACTAGTTATTAGATTACACGATGGTGATCCATCAATCTATGGGGCAATTAAAGAACAGATTGATAATCTAGAAAAAAAAGGAATAAAATCAACTGTGGTACCTGGAATTACTGCATTTTTAGCCTCAGCAGCTGCACTTGGAACCCAGTTAACACTTCCTGGTGTAACTCAGACAATTATAGTTACAAGAGCAGAATCTAGAACTAAAGTCCCAAAAAGAGAAAAAATTTCTGAACTATCAAAACACAAAGCTACTTTGATCTTTTATCTTAGTGTTCATCTTCTTTCCAAACTTGTAAAAGAAGCAATATCAGGCGGATACAAAAAATCAACACCAGTGGCAGTAGTATATAGGGCAAGCTGGAAAGATCAAAAAATTATCAAAGGAACATTAGAAGATATTGCAAAAAAAGTTAAAGATGAAAAAATTACCAGAACTGCAATTGTAATAATCAGTGATGTAATTGATCCAGAGACATATGAATACTCTAAACTATATGACAAGAGCTTTAGCCATGGCTATAGAAAAATAAA
>JBHHVV010000078.1:0-5094 GCA_046754445.1 Candidatus Nitrosopumilus sp. | reverse complement strand
TTGACAGAACCTGCTTCAGAAATTGATCGTAAAATAACAAAATTTTAACAAGAATTGACTAGCGTCTCTTTCTTCTTTGTCCTGGTTTGTTCTGACCAGGGAATCTTCCTAGGACAAATCTCTTTTTGAAGTTACTTTTGTTTCTAAGACTAGAACTAGTACCCACAATTTTTCGTCCTTCGACTTTAGGTGTCTGTCCTCTTACTTTACCTGCTTTGGTAAGCGAACCGTGTGTTGCCATATTTTTGAGTAAGAATTAGTGAATTTATGTATTTGTATGACTACCAGTACTTTGCTTTAACGGTCTCAATTACTTTTTCATGCTCAGCACTCTTCCTACGAGCATATCTCTCCATTGCACCTAATGGAACACCACCAAGAGATCTTGCAATTGCATTAAAGAAGTATCTCTGTGGACCTTTTGAACCAGTTTTTGTCATGAATTTTTGAATACCATACTTGAAATTATGTTGCCAAGTCTTGTAAAGAACACCTAGTTGTGCCGGAGTCATTTCATTTCCAATGTTAAAGAAATCAGATTTTTCTAACAATCCAATTGGAACAAAGGTTAGAGCAGTTGCAGTAAACATAGAATCAGGTTGCTCATGTTCTAGTTCACTGAGTAATTGTATGGTTTCCCAAGAATCTTCAGGAGTTTCATCGTTATCAAGACCCATGATTAAAGTGAATGCTGGAATCCAATAGTCTTGATTTAAGGTTTTGACACCTTCTTTAACAACCCAGTGCCATTCAGATGGGTCGTATGGTGCAAGTTTCCTATCTGCATATTTACCAATTAGCCTAAGACTTCCAGTTTCAAATCCGGCTTGAACGCCAATCATGTTATCAGGTCCAGCTTTGATGATTTTAGATAGATTAGGAATTAATTTTTCATCAGCAATTGCTCCTGCCAATGTTCCGTGAGTTGGATTTGTATGCTCAACACCAGTAGACATGATAGCAGTGAACAATTCTTCAAGTGCTTCTCTGTTTGGTTCCATTCCTTTTGCAGTTCTTGGATCCATTCCATAAACGAAAATATCATCACTGTGAATCCATGCAGATTTAGAACCACCTTTCTTGATGTTAACTTCAATTTCTTTTTTAACTTTTTCAGGAGAATAATATCTTAATGATCTTAAAGTAACGTCACAGAATTTACATCCCCTTCCACAACCACGCATTACTTCAACCATTCCGTGCATACTTGGTTCTACTATATCAGGAATTTCTTCTAGTTCAGGTCTGTCCCAGAAATTAACAAATCGTCCGTGAAGTTTTTTACCATTTCTTTCAAACTCTTTAATGTTGACTTTGAAATCACTTCTCTTTCTGAAAGGATCCATATTTTCAAAGTCTCCATTAATCAAATAGTTGAAGAATCGTCCTGCATGTCCATCAATTTCTGGTGCGATACCACCAAGTTCACCCTCTAGAATTGCATATATTCCAAATTCTTCAATTTTTTCTGGATCATAATTGTATTGCCAAGTTCCTGATGCACCAGAAATTACTTTGGCCTTACTTCCAGTTTTTGCTTTTGCAGCTTTAATTCTATGGTGTAGTTCAGTATTGTAATATTCATCATATGATGTTTGTTTTCTACCATAAGTAAATGTCATAGTAACTGGACCCATACCAAGAGGATCCATTTCATAAGTTCCAACAACTTCAGTTTCAGGACCAATGAATTTTTCAATATGATTTGGATGAGCAATGACTACATCTTTTCGAGCAAAGCCATCACGTAACAAACCAGCTTCTAATTTTCTTAATCCATATGGAGCATATTTTGCAACACCGTCAATATCAGGGGACCAATTACAAATGAAATCAAATAGAACTTTGGGAGTTACTTGTTTTCCCAGAATCTTGTACCAAAAACTGCTTTTATCTCGATTAGGATCTAGAGCAGGTGCACATCCGAAAAATGTTGCCAATGATAATCCCCTATATGGTGACATCAAAGTCCTATCTGCCGTTAAGACAATCTTTGGTGTTCCCATTTCCTTCACGGAAATAATTTTGTGATTTATTTTAAACCTTGCTAGTCTAACTTAGTAATTTTCCAAAATTCCAGCCTTATTCCGGTGAAAAAAGCCAAATTCCTTGTTTTCAGATAGATGTCTTCCATCAAATACAGTGCCATCCCTACAAACAAGGTCTTCACCCACACAACAACTACCACAAATTCCAACTCCGCACTTCATCATACGCTCAAGGCTGGCTTGAACAAAGATATTCTTAGAGTTAGCAGCTTGAACTGTTTTATACATCATTTTTTCAGGTCCACAGGAATATACACCATCAAAATGAGACTCGCTTACAAGTTTTTCAACCAAATCAGTTACAAATCCTTGCTCTCCATAACTTCCATCATCTGTTGAAACGATTACTTTGTGAGTATTGTTTTCTAAAAGACTATTTGCCAAGTCTTCAAAGAATACCTCATCTTTTGATTTTGCACCAATTAGAACAGTTACATCGTCAGTAGATTTTACAAAAGTAAGTAATCTCATCATTGGAACAAGACCAGTTCCACCACCCACTAGCAAAAGTTTTCCTTCTTTAAGATCAAAGGAATTTCCATATGGACCACGAATTCCAATTTGTTGACCTTCTCTCACATTGAATAAACCAGTTGAAGCAGGTCCATGCTTTCTTACAGTAAATGCAGCTTTTCCAGGTTCATTTGAAATCATTACACTCATTGGCAATTCATTTACACCGGGAATCCAAACCATTGCAAATT
This sequence comes from Candidatus Nitrosopumilus sp., assembly GCA_046754445.1. Lineage (GTDB taxonomy): Archaea > Thermoproteota > Nitrososphaeria > Nitrososphaerales > Nitrosopumilaceae > Nitrosopumilus. Next base: position 2,342 of record JBHHVV010000078.1, on the reverse strand, counting down.
GTCCTGGAAGAACATTTGACATTATTTCATCTGAAAAAACCAAAGTTCGAACAGTAGGGGTTTCATCAATTACTTTTTCGATCGTAACAATTGTAGTATGATTATGATTTCTGTGCAAGTCCTACCATATCCTTTATTGTTGAATAATTTTTTCGCTCCATGTATTGTAATATTCCTTTGTTAATTTCTCCAAAAACATCAATCCAGTTATCACCTATTGCACTACCAAGCTGAATTGCAGAAGCTCCAGCCAAGAAAAATTCCACAGCATCTTCCCATGTAGATACACCACCACAACCAATGATTGGAATGTCATATTTAGAAGAAATTTCATAAACACATCTTAATGCAATTGGTTTTATTGGAGTACCAGATAGTCCTCCAAATTTGTTACTAAGAATAGGTCTTTGGGTTTCAACATCTATTGCCATTGCACGAACAGTGTTAATTGCAGTAATAGCATCAATACCAGAATCAATTGCAGTTCCAACAGTATCAAGATAATGAGTGGCTCCCAAGCCAACTTTCGCAATAATTGAAACATCAGTTGAATTTTTTACAGTAGTCACAATTTTTTTTACCAATTCAGGGTCATCTCCTACTTCTAGACCAACTTTGGCAACATGTGGACATGACAAATTCAATTCAAATGCGGTTACATTACAATTCTCAAATTGTTTAATCATCATTTCAAAATCTTCAGGAATTGAACCTACGAGACTTACAACTATTGGAACATCTTTGTTTGGCTCAATCATTTTAGCAAAATTTAGGGCACCAGGATTTGAGAGACCTACTGCATTAATCCAACCTCCGCCTTTTACACTAAAGATGGTTGGATTTGGATAACCTTCCCAGGGTTCAGTACTGAGAGATTTTGTAACAACTGCTCCTGCACCTGAACGATATAATCGATTAAAAACATCTAACGAAATTCCCAGTATTCCAGATGCAAGCATCACAGGTCTATCTAATTGAATTTTACCTATGGAAGTTTCAAGACTAGGTTCCACTTTGAATAATGAACTTAGTTTCGAATATAACAGTTGATTCGAAATTCTGGTACCTTTTTTAAAGGTGATTTAGAATCAACTATTCATGTATTCTGTGATCTTAACAGAATTGGGAATATCAGTTTTCAATGATGAAAAACTTGAAAAAGCATTTGCATTCTCAAACCCTGTTAAAGAATATCTTTCTGTGAAAAATAAAGAAGCAAAATTAAACGAGTTGATAAATTATCTAGTTTCAATCCAAAGAGGTGTTTCTGTAAGTGATGAATCATTACTTGCAATTTTAAAAAAACAGTCTATTGATTCTCACATTATGGATACATCAGAATTAGAAAAGATTCAAGCTACAAAACCACAAATTGTTGTCGATTCAGGTTTTGCATCTAATCTACAAGACACTTTAGGAAAACTAAGAGAATTTGCATTAGGTATTTCATCTTCTAAAGTTACCGAAGTATCAGAAAGTCCAGATCTCCATATTATTCAAGCAATTAATTCGTTAGATGAAATTGATAAAATAGCAAACGGATTAAGCTCAAGACTTAGAGAGTGGTACGGATTACATTTTCCAGAATTAGACAATGTTATAGACAGTATTAATGGATATGCACAAATTGTTCTAGCTGGCAAACGTGAATCATTAACCAAACAAGTTTTTGAAGATGCTGGTTTTCCAGAATCAAAAGTTGAGATGTTGTCATTGATTTCATCAAAAAGTAGAGGTGGAGAAATTTCAGATGTCAATTTATCTATAGTACAATCAATTGCAAAACAGATTTTAGATTTTCATGATTTACGTAAAAAACTTGAAGAGCATGTTGAATCTGAAATGCAAGAAATTGCACCAAATCTTTCAGCAATACTTGGTACTGCAGTAGGTGCAAGAATTTTAGGAAGAGCTGGAAGTCTCAAAAGATTAGCATCTCTTCCAGCAAGTACAATTCAAGTTTTAGGAGCTGAAAAAGCATTGTTTAGATCATTGAAGACTGGTTCTCAACCACCAAAGCATGGATTGTTATTCCAACATGCAATGGTTCATGCTGCACCAAGATGGCAAAGAGGGAAAATAGCTAGAGCAATTGCTGCAAAGGCAGTCATTGCTGCAAGAGTTGATGTCTATGGTGAAGGTCTCAACAATACATTGCTTGAAAAACTCAATGTCAGAGTTGATGAAATAGGTAAGAAATACGAGAATCCAACTGAAAAAGACACCAGACCTGCTCAATCATTTAGACGGGAAGGAGGAAATTTCAGAGACAGAAGAAGAGATGGTGGAGACAGAAGAAGAGATGGTGGAGACAGAAGAAGAGATGGTGGAGACAGAAGAAG
>JBHHVV010000077.1:0-5112 GCA_046754445.1 Candidatus Nitrosopumilus sp. | reverse complement strand
TATCTAGTGGTCAATCATTCAGCCCAGCATTATCATGGATTCCAACCGAAAGTGGTAGCTACACAGCAACCGCATTTGTATGGGAATCAGTTGATAATCCAACGGCATTATCACCACCAGTTAGTACAACTGTCAACGTAAGCTAAAACTAGTTCACATTTTCCTTTTTTTCTTTTTTTTGAATCTGACTTAACGTAAGTTATGAACAAATTTTCCAGAAGCAATATCTATGAGAGAATTCACAATTAATTAAAATGAAAATTCAAATTCTCTTTTCTATACTAATTGTCGGACTGTTAGTAAATACCACAAATTCCTATTCAGAAGAATTAGAATTATTTACAAACAGCAAGGTCTATGCTCCTGCACATACTCTCCAAGTTTATGGTAAAGGATTGCCTGAAGAAAATTTGATAATACGACTTTTTGCCCCTGATGAATCAATAGCAAAATTTGATCAAATCACTACTGAATCTGATGGCTCTTTCAATTATGGCTTACTCATATGGCCTAACCCTTCAACAAATTTTCCTTATGGGACATACACTGTTGAAGTAATCAGTACTGCCCAAAATGGCATTTCACAGAAAATGGATGTTAAATTTTCATCTACAACAGAGTTGCTTGACGTGCCAGTAGAAAGAAATGTGAATACTTTGGTCTTTGCGCCAGAAACAGCTGCAATCAATCAACCAATTCGAGTATTTGTACAAACAACTAGTGATGGTCTTTTGATTGGAAATGAACCATCTGAATTATTGGGAACTTCACATGTTCACTTGCCATCAGGAATTTCTATCCCGTTAACAAATTCGTTTAAAACTCTTCATAAGGGATTGTATTATGTTGATTATACCCCCAGAGAAGAAGGTACACATGTATTTCATGTGGTGGCATTTAGTCAAGGAACCACATCTCACGGCTCAGCTGCCACTACAGTACTAAGTCAAGATCTGGGAGGAATCTCTGAACAAATAATTAAACTAAACTCAATTTTAGATGAAACATCTAGTGAGGTTGACAATCTTAAATCTGAAATTGAAGGATTTGATACAACTTTAGAGCATGCCAGTGATCAAATTGATGAAAACATTGGAACCATTTCAACTTCTGTAAAATTTATCAGCGAAGCTTCCTCACAACTAAATGCATTGATGTTGCCTATAATTGCATCAATTGGACTAATTGTAGCACTACAAATCACAATTCTTACAAGAAGAAGATAATTATAATAATACAAGAAAAACAAATCAACTAATGCCCAAAGTGGCTATTTTCTTTTCAATAATTCTTCTTTCTAGTACATTAGCAAATTCATATGCTTTGCCTCTTGGAGACTTTACATCTGTTTCTTCTTCAAATCATATGATCTTTAATTCAGAAATATTAGAAATTGATGATAATTTTCTTGAAAAAAATAACTTTAAAAGATATCTAATTTTTGGAGATAATTCACAGAATATTGATTTTTTAAAAAATAATTCATTATATGATATTCAATCTGATGGTGGATTTTTCTATGTATCTATTCTTTCTGAAAAATCAGCTTTATCTTTAGCTTCGCATGGATATAATGTAGTAGAAGATTTCAAATTAGATTTCCACTCTACAGATAATATAATTCAAGATGTATCAAGAATTGGTGAAATTACCGGTTCAACTACAACTAAACAAAATTATGATGCATCGGGAAATGGCACTGTAATTGCAATTGTAGATACTGGAGTTGATTTTTCAAATCCTGATATTCAACACTCTCTTGCACGGGATAAAATCAATCATCCTATAATGTTTGATCCTGATGGACAAGGAATTGTCATTACTAATGCAACTTTTTTTGCATATGTTGATAAAAATGAAATTATTAGAAATTATAGTAAACCAATTCCAGAACATCTAACTTCATCAACATATGTTACTAAAGAGGGCGTGTTTCTTGATGTATCTCAGGGTGGAAAAGGAACCAAAATCCCAATTTATAATTCATTTTTCCCACAATTAGGACCTTCTGCAATTTTTAATGGAACACTTGCCAATGATATGAAAATTGGAGATGACAATAGAAATTACATAAAATCTAAAAGTGGAATATATCATCTGGGAGTAATCTATCAAGGAGGGTTACAAGGACCAATGGCCAGAGTGCAGGTTGTACCTGTTCTTGTAGTTGATTCTTTTATTCCTGGTGTGTATGATACTATAATTCCTGATATGAGTACTTCTTGGAAAGATTACACTAGATTTGATTTGAAACCAGGGCAGAAACCAAATTATGATTTTGATTTTACTGACGAAAAACCCATTATATTGGGAAGCGGAAAAGAATTTCTAATATACGATTCAAACAATGATGGAAAAAATGATTACAGTGCAGGAACATTTGGTGCTCAAGTACTGGATGTTTATGGTGTTATTAGAAAAAATTTTACTAACATTGATGATTCATTAAATGCAATAAATGGTACATTATTACCATCATTAGATCCAAAAGGAGAATTTTTTGGCATGATGACTGATTTTATGGGTCATGGAACTTCTAGTGCTGCATCAATTGCATCACGAGGTCAAGAAAGTTATGATATTTACAATGATACAAAAAAATATTCTATTCTGGGGGTTGCACCAGATGCGAAAATTGTACCAGTCAAAGCATTGTGGTTTGGAGATACTGTTTATGGATGGTTGTGGTCTGCAGGATTTGAAAATAAAGATAATACTTGGAAATTTTCAGGTAAGCCTAAAGTTGATATAATTTCTAACAGCTGGGGAGTATCTAATTTTCCTTCTTTCAAATCTTTTCCTGGTGTAGATATGTTATCTTTAGTTCTTAGTTTACTTGCAACTCCTCATTCTCTAGATGATAATTATCCGGGAGTCACAATAGTTTCCAGTGCTGGAAACTCAGGACATGGATATGGTACAATTGGATTGCCTAATGCATCTCCTTTTGGAATTTCAGTAGGTGCTACTACTAACAATGTCTATGTTGGCTATGGTCCTTTCAAAGATCAACCTAGATTTGGAAATACAACTACTCATCATAATCAAGTTGTTGATTTTTCTAGTAGGGGTCCTAGTGCTATTGGAGATCCTAAGCCTGACATAATGAATATAGGTGCTTACGGATTTACTCCTTCTAATATTTTAAAAACTCACAAAGATTCTAAAACAGAATCATTTTCATTATTTGGTGGAACTAGCATGGCAGCTCCGTTAGTTTCTGGAAGTGCCGCAATTCTAATGAGTGAGATGACAAAACTATCACAAGACTATGATCCTTTCCTAATCAAAAATATTCTAATGTCTACTGCAACAGATCTAAATAATGATCCTTTCACTCAGGGTTCTGGATTAGCAAATGTTGAAGATGCTCTAAATTTTGTCCACGGAGATAATGGGATTTTCATTGTGTATAATGATGCATCATATGAAAATATCCGAAAAATTATTGAACCTTCTATTGAAAATATTAATTCTACTTCGATAGGATTTGAGCAGTTTCAACTTCCTTCTAAATCCCTTCCTATGACTAGTTGGTTTGCAGGTCAATTACTTCCAGGTGATAGAACTACTACTACATTTACAATTCAAAATCCAACTAATAATACACTTGTAATTGATGTAAAACCTCAATTTCTCTCATTAATTGTAAAAACCGAATATGCTGGAACTACAACTGTTAGACAACAGGATTCTATTTTAAACAAAACTAACACTTTCATTCCAAATTATGTTAAATTGTCTGATGTGACCAATCATTCTGATCTTGATGATTTTTTTAACAAACAAAATCCAATTCCTGATGAATCATCATTGATGATATTAAATGTAAATTTTCCATTTGATCAATTCATGAATAGTACATCTGATGTATATGCTGATGATATTCAAATCTCTTCATTATATCTTTATGATTGGGTTGATAACAATAATGATACAAAAATTACAAGTAATGAATTGTCAATGGTAAACAGAGCTGGTTCATGGGGAACTGTACAAGAGTTAAGAGTTTCAGAACCAAAAGAAAAATTTGAAGGAACTCCTTTGGTTGGAGTTTATCCAGTTCCAACAAAATATTCATATTGGTTAGGTGACACAAAACAAAATTCAACTTCAATGGATTATACTTTATCTGCAAGTTATTATCAAAAAGAAAAATGGTCTGTGATGTGGCCAGAATCTGAAATAATAACTGTTCCAGCAAAAGATGTCGCAACAATGAATGTATCCTTGGTTGTTCCAAATGACTTACAAACAGGAGTGTATCAGGGATTTCTAACTTTTGAAAGTGATAAACATACTGTAAACGCTCCAGTATCTTTTGTAATAAAACAACCTGTAATTGAAAATGAATCTACAATTTTGATTAAAGGAGTGCAAAGCAATGATATCCTTTATGGAAATGGATACACCAAAGGCGCATTTGATATGGTTAACAGGTACATGGCAGGAGATTGGAGACAATTTTATTTTGATATTCAAAATGAATCAATTAACTCTGCTGCAATAGAGATTTCATGGATTTCTGATGATACGAATCTTGCAATCTTTGTAATGGATCCATCAGGAAAAATAATACAAACCAATGTCCCTTCTGGTGTCTTTGGCCATTTCTTGGGATGGCCCTCTCTTGACTGGTTGGGTAATTCTATTTTTAGTCAAGGTGGTGGATTCTTTCCAGTTAAAAATAAAGATGACACATCAACTGTACTTTATGTCCCAATTAATCAAACTGGCACTTACACACTTTTAACACACTCAACACTGTTTGGAGGAAATTCAACAACCGAACCTATTACACTTGCTGCAAAATTTACAAATATTTCCCGTGAAATAATTCCTCAAAATGAACAAATTGACATGGATGTTATTCTTCCCATTTCTGATTCTAAAGAAGATGTTGGGGAACCATTACAAACAGAAACTGTTGTTGAAGAGAAAAAATTTACAGATGATTCAGATTCACCATTTAGCATAGGCATTGCAATTGGAATGATTATCGGGGTTGCGATCGGACTGATATCTATCTTCATCATCAGACAAAAACCTTCCAAATGATTGAACAAGGTTTATAAGCAATTTGGCGAGTACGTCAGCTTGAATGTCAGAGCT
>JBHHVV010000076.1:0-5228 GCA_046754445.1 Candidatus Nitrosopumilus sp. | reverse complement strand
TGTATTAGAAAAACAAACAGGAATAAAGCATAATGTTTTACTTTTTAAATAATTGTTAAATTCTAAAAAATTTTCATATTAATGGCGTAGTGATAAAACCAACAATGGATCCAGACATAAAAAGAAACAGGCTTTTTGGGAATTTCACTTTAGATCATCAATTCTTTTTTAAAGTACAATAAGAAGTATCGATCGTCTGAAACAAACAATCACTGAACAAAATTAAAAAAAAGTCTCAAATTTGATGAAATTGGATTCTTGTAGGTTTTTAGAGATGCCTATAATTACAGAATAGGGATTCAAAATTTATGGCAAAATTAGGGATTATTCAGACTACAGCATACAGTACAAATCAAAAAGGAATTTCTAAAATTTCAGAGATGCTTAGAAAATTAGGTAGAAAAGAAACAGAAATTGTCTGCCTGCCGGAGCAATGGCTAAAAAACAATGAGGTTGAGGATTTTGATTCAGAGTTTTCAGAATTTAAAAAAATTGCAAAGGATTTCTCCATGACCATCATTCCAGGAGCATTTTATGAAATCAAAAAAACACCATCGATAATTGCACCAATAATAGGTCCTGAAGGAGAATTTATTGGAAGACAGGAGAAAATTCATCCTTTTGATTATGAACGAGGAATCGTCAAAGCAGGAAAAGAGGCCAAAATATTCAATACAGCATGTAAATTTGGAATAGTTATCTGCTACGACATGGTTTTTCCAAATGTGGCCAACATGTTAACAAAAAAAGGCGCTCAAGTATTATTCTCTCCCAGTCGAATTGTAAAAAGAGGGATAGAACCATGGAACATGTATGTACAAGTAAGATCACTTGAGAACAGAATACCAATTCTTGCTGCTAATGTAGAGAGTAACAGATTTGGAGGAAATAGTATCCTGATAGATCTAGCAGAAAATAACAAAGTGGTCACAACAAAAATTACCAAATTAAGTGGGGAAACTCAAAGAAGTAAAGAATTCGATTTAAGTAAATACGAAGGTATTAGAAAAATCAGATTTTCTGATTCAAATAAATTTCAATAATTATTCGCCAGAAACAAACTTTTCACAAGCAGCTTTGGCCTTCACATCAGAAGTTTGTTCAATTGGATGTTTCATCAAATATGCACTTGCAGGTTTTATTGGTCCGCCAACTCCTCTATCCAAAGCAATTTTTGCCAGTCTTATTGCATCAATAACAATTCCAGCCGAGTTTGCTTTATCATCTACTTCTAAACGAACTTCCATGTTGTATGGAATGTTTGCCCATTGGCGGCCTTCAATTCGCATAAACATTAGTTTAGTATTTCCTAAAAATGGAATAAAGTCAGAAGGACCGACATAAATTTGATCATCATCTAATCGTTCATCAAGTTGACTTTGGACGCTTTCTGTTTTAGATATTTTCTTTGAAACTAATCTGTCTTGTTCTTTCATGTTTAGAAAGTCAGTATTTCCACCTACGTTGATTTGATAGGTTTTTTCAATTTTAGTTCCTCTATCATTACACAATTTAGCTAATGTCCTATGTACAATAGTTGCTCCAACTTGTCCTTTGATGTCATCGCCAATACAAGGAATATTTTTTTCTTCAAACTTTTTAGCCCAAGTTTCATCAGATGCAATAAATGATGGAATACAATTAACAAATGCGGTGTTTGTATCAAGACAAACCTGAGCCCAGAACTGAGTTACCTTATCAGAGCCAACGGGAAGATAGGAAACAATAATTTCAGCGCCAGAATCTTTGATAATTTGCTTAACTTCATCAGCAATTTGTTCAGTTGTTTTTGAGCTTTGGATTGGTTTTATTCTGTTTTCTACCCACAAACCAACCCCATCTAACACAGGACTTTCAAAGACTTTAGCATCAGTTTTAGGCAATTTGTCTCTTGGAATCCAGTCAACCATGTTTGGATATTCGTAAATTGCTTCATTGAGAGGCTTTCCAACTTTGTTTTCACCAACATCAAAACCACATACAAAGTCAATGTCATGTATTCCATATCCTGCTAATTTATCATGGATAATACCAGTAACTTCTTGAGATGGGTTTAATCTATAATATTCAATTCCTTGAATTAATCCTGAAAAACAATTACCGATTCCAACTAATCCAACTTTAATTCTACCTGTCATTCGAAAATTGGTGTTATTGGGCGGGTTTAAAGTTTTCTTAGTTTGTTGAAGAATATTCTTTCAATTAAGGCAGGATTTTATACTTGGCATCAACGAATAAAATTGATGGTAGACCCTGGACGTCCAGTCAAAGATATTGAAATTGATTCAAACACGACAATAGAAAAAATTTTTGAGGAATTATCTCAATCAGGAGGATTTGAATCGATTAATCTATCAGAGGGATTAGAAATTTTGAAAGAGATGATTGCAGACGAACAATGTCTAAGATTTGTTTCATTTGTAGGAGCTGTTGTTTCAACAGGAGTTAGAGGAATAATAAAAAATATGCTCAAAAACAAATGGTTTGATGTTACAATAACAACGTGTGGTGCATTAGATCATGATATTGCAAGACATTTCTCACATTACAAAGAAGGATCATTTACAATGGACGATATGGAATTAGCAAATCAAAATATTCACAGATTAGGAAATGTACTTGTTCCGATGGATAGTTATGGTCCCCTTATTGAAGAAAAGATGCAGTCATTCTTAGAAGAAGAATATCAAAACGGAACAAGAGAAATGACAACTGCTGAGATATGTAAAATGATTGGAAAACATCTAGGAGAAGATTCTTTTCTTTATTGGGCATACAAAAATGACATCAGTGTAGTGGTTCCAGGAATCATGGATGGTGCAGTAGGCAGTCAAATTTGGCTATTCACACAAAAACATAGCGATTTCAGATTAAACATGGCAGGAGACGCAGATTTACTTTCAGGATATATTTTCAAAGCTGAAAAATCAGGTGCGTTCATGATTGGTGGGGGAATTTCAAAACATCACACATTATGGTGGAATCAATATAGAGAAGGGTTAGATTATGCATTCTATATTACTACAGCACAAGAATTTGATGGCAGTCTTAGTGGAGCCCTGGTTAGAGAAGCAATCTCATGGGGCAAGGTAACTCAGAAAGCTAAGCAATCAACATTACATGCAGAAGTGACAACAATTTTACCATTCATCTATGCGGCATTAATTTCAAAATTACAAAAATAAATTTAGAATTAGATAAAAGCTATTATTTGATCAATACAAAAAATAACCAGTGTCAGCCAAAATTAAGATAAAAGAATTAAGACCATTAAAATTAAAAGGTGGTTTTTTAATCGATGGTTTCCCATCTGTAGGTTTTAGCAGTGCCATTGCTACTGAATCAATGATACATACATCAAAATTTGAATTAGCTGGAATAATAGATTCAGATAGTTTTCCACCAATCAGTATTATTAAAAACGGTGAACCTCAGTATCCAACCAGAATTTTTGTTAATGAAGATTTGAAAGTAGGAGTGTTTCTATCATATCTTACATTAGATCATTCATTACACAGAGAAACAGCAAAAATAATGTTAGAGTGGGCAAAAAAACATGAAATAGGATTAATTGTTAGTAGTGTTGCAATAAAATCACCTGAAGGCAATCAAGAAATGATTGGAATAGGAAGCACAGAATCAGCAAGAGCAAAAGTAAAAGAAGCAGGATTAAAAGTTTTAGAACATGGGACAGTTCCAGGGATTCCAGGAATGTTGTTAAACGAAGGAAGTATGAATGAACAAGATGTTATAGTAATAATTTTTCAGACAGATGGGAAAGGTCCTGATTTTAAATCAAGTGCACAACTTTGTATGGCAATGTCAAAATTAATTCCAGGTGCATCATGCAACATTCCATTATTACAACAAGAAGCTGAAAAAGCTGAAGAAGTAATTAAAGAAGCACAAGAAGAATCAGAACATCTCAAAAATTCTATGTATAGATAAAAAATTCCATCTATGTTTATTTCATTATTAAAAAATTAGAGATATTAGAAATGGAGCAATTTTTTGAATTTGCATTATTAGTAATCATAGTCTCAGCATCAGGAGTTATGGCACCAGGTCCGTTATTTGCAGCAAATGTGACATACGGATTAAGAGAAGGGACAAAATCAGGAGTTAAAATGGCAGTAGGCCACACAATGGTAGAATTGCCGTTGGTAATTTTATTAGGAATAGGAGTGGTATCTTTAGAAATTTTTCCAGAATTTAGAACATTGATTTCAATTTTTGGTGGAATTACACTTTTTATTTTTGCAGGAATCCAAATCAAAACAACATTTGAAAGAAAGGAAGTATCGAAAACAAAACCAAGACATGGTCCATTAATTACAGGAATTTTGCTAAGTGTATTAAATCCATTTTTTATTATTTGGTGGTTAACAATTGGATTTAAATTAATTTCAGATGCAATGTTGATTTGGACATTTGGAGGAATTTTGATTGTTTTCATATTGCACATATGGATGGATTTTGTTTGGTTGGGTTCTGTTTCATTTCTTGCTTCAAAAAGTTCTAAAATACTACCCAATAGAAATTATAAAGTATTGATAATCGGATTGAGTTTAATGTTAGTATATTTTGGAATTACATTTTTAATAGACGGAATTAGTTAACCACAATCTAAAATTTCTATTTGAGGGTTACATGCATTATTAAAAAAATCAATTTTTTCAACAATCACTTCACAAAATTCAGGATCAAGGGATTTCTCATATGAAGAAATTTCATTTAAAATCAACATGTGTCTAATTCCACAAGAATCTCCTGTAAAAATAAGAATAACAATAACCAAAATAATAATTGAAATGAGAATTAATTTTTTAAGATTAATTTTTCGAAATATCAATTTCCATTGTGGAAACATTACGTAGTTTTCCATCTTGAGAAGTAAGAGAATCAGATGAAATCCTTACATCACTGATCACGTATCCTACAGAATCCATTCTTTTAACAATCATTTGAGATACATCTACTGCCTGAGTAATTCTCTTCCCTCTTGCTTTGATTGTAACAGTAGGTCTAGTGGATAGTTGTGTTAAAGTTGCTGAAACATAAGTCATTATGGGTTTTGTTCCAACAAAAATCACATCACGCTCTTCTGTTGCCTTTGAGTCAGAAATTTTGCTAGTGTGTTCTGGTGTTGGTTCAGGTTCTGGTGTTGGTTCAGGTTCTGGTGTTGGTTCAGGTTCTGGTGTTGGTTCAGGTTCTGGTGTTGGTTCAGG
>JBHHVV010000075.1:0-5394 GCA_046754445.1 Candidatus Nitrosopumilus sp. | reverse complement strand
ATAGGAAATGCTCCTACAGCACTACAAGAGGTGATAAAGATGGTAAATGAAGGAATTGTCAAGCCTGCATTAATCATAGGCATTCCAGTAGGCTTCATTTGTGCTGCTGAATCCAAAGAAGAGCTTTCCAAGTTAGAAGAAACTCCATTTATCACTAATTTGGGTAGAAAAGGAGGAAGTTCTTCAGCTTCCGCAATAATTAATGCAATTTTCAAATTAATTAGAACAGAATCAGATTCTTGAGTATTTTACACAGTTTTTAACAAAAATTTCGGCATAGTTTGAGCTATCAAAATAGAGATGTCCATATGATGCAAGAGTGTTATACTGTATTAGTCCATCTTTGTGATTCTTTATCCCATCTCCAATTTCTAACTCATAAGCAAATTTTGAATCAGAAGAAACTGAATCCAGTTTAGAATAATGAAACTCGTGACCTCGTAGATTATGAAATTTATCTGAAATCACTGAGTTAGAAATTTTTCCTTTGGTGTAATTTAATTTCATTTTTTTTGTCATGATAGTTTCTGCATCAAACAAACCTACCATTTTGAATTTTTTGTTTTCTGAAGAAATGGATTTTGTAAGATACATCAATCCTCCACATTCGGCATATATTGGAAGATTGTCTTGTGCAAGAGTTTTAATGAGTTTTTTCATAGTTTGATTTTTTGCTAGTTTTGATCCTAAAATTTCTGGAAATCCACCACCAATGTATAATCCATCACACTTTGGAATTTTCTCATCATTAACAGGACTAAAAAATTTTAATGCTGCTCCTTCTCTTTGAAGTGCTTTGAGATTATCTTGATAATAGAAATTAAATGATGTATCTAATGCAACAGCAATTGTAGTTTTTGTTTTTTTCTGTATTTGATTTGATATTTTTGGGAGTTCAGTTGAATTTTTTAATAATTTTATAATAGAATCAACATCTAAATTTTTGGAAATAATTTTTGTTATTTTTAGAATTTTGTTGTAAAGTATTTTTTTATCTAATGTAGAGAATAATCCAAGATGCCTTGATTCTAAACTTAAAGTTGGATCCTTTGGTATTAGTCCCAAAATTGGTAGTTTTGTTTTTTGTAATGCCTGCCTGCAAAGATTTTCATGTTTTTTACTGCCTATTTTGTTGAGAATTATGCCTGAAATTCTAGAGTTTTTATGGAATTTTTGGAATCCCGTTACTGTTGCAGCTATTGAGCGAGCAGTTTTACTTGCATCAAGTATTAAAATTACAGGAGATTTTGTGATAGAAGCAACATGATGAGTGCTTGCATAGTTTGAATCACCACCAAATCCATCATAATATCCCATTACACCTTCAATTACAGACAAATCTGATTTTGAATTAGAGATAAAACTAGATAACAAATGATTTTTTCCCATTAACCAAACATCCAAGTTGAATGCTTCATTTTTTGAAATGCTAGACAGATAACTTGGATCTATATAATCAGGTCCAATTTTGAATGGCTGAACAGAATATCCTTTTTTTTGGAGTGCATAAATGATTGAACATGTAATAGAAGTTTTTCCTACACCACTAGTAGTACCTGCAATTACGACTCTAGGAGTTTTCAATTTGCATGATAACTATTATTTTTTTATTTAAATCGATGTATTTGAGAAATACTCAATGTTTTTAGTAAGATAACCAAAAGAAAAATCATGAGTGTTGGTCTGACTATAGTTTACACAGGGAAAGGTAAAGGAAAAACAACTGCTGCATTAGGATTAGCATTGAGAGCTTCTGGATATGAGAAGAAGATCTGCATGATTCAGTTTATCAAAGGTTCATGGCACTATGGAGAAATGGATTCATCAAAAAAACTTGAACCAGAATTTGAGATGGTTGCAATAGGGAAAGGATTTGTGGGTATTATTGATGACAATAGCCCAAAAGAAGACCATGAAAAAATTGCAAAAGAAGCAATAAAGATCAGTAATGAAAAAATTCAGTCAGGAGAATATGATATAGTAATTTTAGATGAGATTAATTATGCAGTAAATTTGAATCTAATATCAGTTGATGACGTTTTACAACTCATAAAATCTAAACCAGATCAAGTAGATTTGGTTTTAACAGGGAATTATGCTAAAGAACGAGTGATTGAAGTGGCAGATTTGGTAACTGAAATGAGAGAGATAAAACATCCATTTCAAAGAGGAATTAAGGCTAAGAAAGGGATTGATTTCTAGCCAGCAACATTAATTTACACAGTGAAGAGTTTTAGAAGAAATGTCTACCGAAATCCAAGAAATGCCAGAACAGGGAGAAATTGTTCTAGCCACAGTTACCAAAGTAATGGATCATGGTGCATATGTGACACTTGATGAATATGATGACGTTCAGGGATTTTTACATATTTCAGAGATTGCTCCAGGTTGGATAAGATCAGTTAGCAGATTTGTAAAAGATGGAGAGAAAAAAGTTCTGCTTGTAAAGAAAATTAATCCCAATAGAGGAGATATCGATCTTTCATTAAAACAAGTTTCAAAAGATCAGAAAAAACAAAAACTAAAAGAAGTTAAAAAATTTGAAAAAGGTAAAACGCTATTACAGAACGTTCAAGAAAAAGCAAAATTATCAGATGAGGAAATTGAAAAATTAGAAGATAAAATTTACTCAAAATTTGATTCAGTGTATGATGCATTCATTGAGATTGGAAGAAATGGTATTGATTCTATAAAGGAATTAAAAATTACAAAAAAAACTGCAACTGTAATTGAAGAAATTTGTTCTAAGATTAAACTTCCTTCTGTTGAAATTAGAGGAATTATGGAAATTACAAATAATAAATCAGACGGTGTTGAAATTATTAAAAAAATATTGTTAGATGTTCTCAAAAAAGATTCCACTATAGATATTACTTATTTGGGAGCACCAAAGTATAGATTATCTATAACTTCAGAAAATTTCAAGTCAGCAGAAAAATCATTGAAACCAATTATTGATGAAATTCAAACCAACATTGAAAAGAAAAAAGGTTCTTTCAAATTTGTTAGAGAAGAATCAAAGAAGACTAGAGAAAATTAAAATGAGATTTCAATTAAGAAAATGCGTTAAATGTTTTCATTATACATTAAAAGAAAAATGTTATAGATGTAATGAAAATACAGTGTCTGCCCATCCAGCAAAATTTTCACCAGATGATAAATACATGAGATATAGACTGGCTGAAAGATACAATTAAAAATTTAATTCAATGGGACATAATCTTTGTTAATTTCATAAATAAAAACACCAATTACATTTTCACCTTTTTTAGCATCAAAACTAGGAGATGAATATACTAATCGCAACGGTCCATTCTCATCTTCAGGTAATTTGACATTTTTTGTATATATTCCAGTAAATCCTGGTTGATATGTTTGAGATTGTTGATTTGTTGATAAATTAACATAGCCCAATAGAGAAAATGGAGTCAATTGACCCAATAATGTATCATTCCAAAAATTGTCTGTTCCACTTACCCCATCAGAATGTAGATACTTCTGTAATGGTTCATGAGCAATTCTCATGAACCATTGCTTCTTTGATTCATCACCACCTCCACCTAAAACATATAGTGGAGTTCCATCATTATTATCAATAGTTAGTCTTTGACCTGCAATAAAAACAACCACATAATCTGCTTTCATTTCAAGAAAAATTTCTCTTCCTGCATCAGGAGAACTTAGAAAAGCAGTTGCAATTTTTTTAATAATATGATCTATCAATGTAGAATTATCTGCGAGAGAAGCTCTTTCTCCTTTAGTTTGTATCCAATATCCATAATCCCACCATGCTCCAATAACCGCATCCTCAGTAGTATTATTTTTTATCCAATCCATTGAATCAAGCCAATCATTTGTAGATATTTTGTATGTAGAACCTCCATTAAAAATTGTAGGAGGGTTGTCAGAAACTGTAAAAATGTTTCCATTAACAGGATAAAGTAATGGAACTGTAAGTAAAATTATCAATCCAGCTACAAATGAAAATTTGATAATAATATTTTTAAATTTTTTTAGTTCTATTTTATTATAAAAGAATTCTTTTAATAATATAGATAATCCCAATGAAGACAAAATGATTATTGAAAAAGATGCAAACACTTCTAATCTTACAAATGCCGAACTAATGTAAACTCCAGTTATTCCAATAATTAGCGCAAAGGATATCATATCATTTTTTATGAAGTTAGATTTGGTAGAATGTTTAAGAATTAGAAAAATTCCTAGTCCTGCGAAAATCATCAATATGGAATGAAAAAGAAAAGATTGTCCCAATGTAGTTGTTGCGTGTTCAGAGACAGAATCAACAAGAGGATCAGTGGTTGTTAGAAATGGGTTAATTGCATTAAGATACCTATGGCTAGGTAATGGAATGAATTCGGAATTAGCATTTATGATAAGAATGGAAGAAGTAATAATTAAAATCGCAGCTAGGAAAAATATACCATTTCGGTTTTTAGTATTTTCACTACTTTTATTTTGAATAATTATACAAGATACTAAGAAGATTGTTGGTATAATTAATGACAATCCTCCTAGTCCAGTGATAAAATGTGAACCTAATCTTTCAAATCCCAATGATGAAATTACTGATGATATAGTAAATAGTGGTACAGACCAAATCAAAAATTTATGATCTTTTCGTAAAAAAGGTAAAGCCAAAAAGAAAAGACCAAAGGGAATAATGAAGAATTGGTTTCCACCCCATGCTGATAAACCAAATATAATAAAAAGTCCCGCAAAAATTAGTTTAGGAATTGCAACTTTATGATTATGTGATTTTATTCCACTCAAAAAAAGATAGATTGCTAAAGTACTAAAAAATAAACCAAGTGGTTCAGACTTGAACCAACCAATTTGACCTCTTATTATAATTGGCAATGATACCGCAAAAAACAATGATGCAAACAATCCTGCAGTAGTTCCTCCGATAATTCTAACTAATCCAAAAATAACTATTGCTGTTAAAGAACCAAAAATTACTGGAAATAAAATGGTAAAATCATAAAGATTTCCACCGCCACCAAAAATCCAATAAGTTATTGCAGTTGTAAGATGTAACATTACTTGAGAAGTTTCAGAAACATTCCTTCCATGAGGATACCAACTTAATTCGTCATTCCACGCAAAATACGAATCAATTCCATTATCTACAATATATTGAGTTGCTCTATAATTAAAGAAAGGATCAAACTCGTTTAATTCCCAACCAAAATCAGCAGGTTGTGATCTAATTAAAAATGACATTGAAAAAGATAATGAAAGAATTCCTACAATGAGAAGATGTTGTATTTTTAAATCAAAAGATCCTACAGAAACTATATTTGAATTAGTATTCAATATTTTTGATCATTTTGCTGAGTTTATTACTCTTTTTAAAAAATATGTTTTTTG
>JBHHVV010000074.1:0-5636 GCA_046754445.1 Candidatus Nitrosopumilus sp. | reverse complement strand
TGCCTTTCTCTTTGGAGCTGCTTTTTTAGCTGCAGTTCTTCTCTTTGGAGCGGCTTTTCGTTTAGGAGCTGCCTTTCGTTTAGGAGCTGCTCTCTTTGCTGCCTTTCTCTTTGGAGCTGCTTTTCGTTTAGCTGCCATTATTGAGTCGACATTTTCATCGTTTTTCAGTGGTTAAACTAAAGAAATTTACACAATTTGATTACAATTTGTCAAGTAATTTTATTTACAGAAATTTTTACTGATCGTAGTTTCTTGACAAATATTTTTTGTAATTATTATTTTTGAAATAATCTTTAGTTTGAACACCAATTATGCGTAACACTAATTTTTTTACGCTTACATTTGAATTATTATGCAAAAAATTAATCTAATTTTGTTTTTGTGATAAAAAATAAATTATTTTGATGATGCATTTCTTGATCTGTTTTTATTTTTTTAATTAAATTATGTGCCTCGTTTTTTAATTATTGTCAAAACATCTTCATCAATTAAAATATGATTTAATCCTACTCTTTGTCCTCCAAACTTTACACTTTTTCCCCAAACTAAACCATATCTGAATTCTCTCTTCAGTCTACGGTGTAATTTGTTACAAATGTCTTCTACTGTGTCTCCTTCTCTTGCAATTAGTGGTTCTTTGAAATCGGTTTCGCCCCCTTTGGGCCTCATGTAAATTCTAATAAATTTTAATTTTTCATATATTTTCTCTTTTAGTAACTCAATGTTGACATCTGCATTAGCTGATACTTCTATCACGTTTGATTTTATCTTTGTTTTCAAATCTTTTAGAAATTCTTTATCAACTAAATCGATTTTGTTTAGCACTGTAATTGCTTTGGAATAGCTAATGTTTCCAGCTATGTGATCAGCTAATTGCTCTGATGTAACATCTTCTCTTACAACGACACGTGCACTAACAATTCCATAAAGATGTAAAATATCTTTAAGATGTTTTTCTGTAATTTTTGTCAGTTTCACTTGTTGTGCAATTGCAATACCTCCCATCGATGCTTTTTCAATTGTAATGTTTGGAGGTAATTGATTTAATCTAATTCCAATATTTCCTAACTCATTAACTAACACATCTTCGTGATATGGCTGAAAAACATCTAAAACCAATAACACAAGATCAGCTGTTCGAGCTACCGATAAAATTCTCTTTCCTAACCCTTTTCCAGTTGATGCACCTTTGATAATTCCAGGCAAATCCAGTACTTGGATTTTGGCACCTCTATATTCCATCATACCTGGAACTACCGTCAATGTTGTAAATTGAAAAGCACCAACTGTAGATTTCGCCCCTGTCATTTTATTTAGTAACGTTGATTTTCCAACGCTCGGCAAACCGATAAACACAACAGTCGCATCCCCACTTCTTCTTACATCAAATCCATCTTGTTTCATTCCTGATTTTTTTGTAATGTCAGCTTCTTGCTCTCTTTTCAATTTTGCAATCTTTGCTTTTAGTAATCCTAGGTGATGCTCTGTAGCTTTGTTAATCTGAGTTTTTGCCATTTCATCTTGAATGGCTTTAATTTTTTCAGGAATTCCCAACGCTAATCATTTTTTGCAGTATTCTTTTCAAATAAAACCGTATTACTTTTCTTTATTTTCTTTATCCTGTTGATTGGTATTGTTTGAAAATAATTTGATTGAATTAAAAATTCTGGAAGTGATGTCTCTTTAATTCTCTCAAAATCTCTATAACATATTCTGTACGATTCTGAGTTGTCTGCAAATAATGCTTTACTGAAAATTTCTTCTATTATTCCCTTTTTTACCACACTTTCAATGTGTATATTGCAGGTTATTTTACTTACGTAGCAAATATTATTCAGTTTGAAAATCAAAAATTGTGAAAAAGAGAACATTTGCTGTGGATATTGATGGTACTATTACTGAAAATGGTGGAGGGCGAATTCATCTTGATGCTCTAGAAGCACTTAGACGATTGACTAACATGGGCCATGATGTGATCTTTGTAACTGGTCGTTCGTCAGTAGAAGGATATCTGCTTTCAGTGTTTGGTGGAACAACTAAGATTGCAGTTGGTGAAAATGGTGGTTGTATTACGATGGATTCCAATGATCATGTGTTGCTAGGAGATATTGAAGAATGCAAATCCGCATTTCAAGTAATTAAAAATAATATTGAAAATGTACAACAAAAACCGGTTTTTCCTAGAATGACTGAGGTTGTTTTGGAGAGAACCTTTGATCTAGATCTTGCAAGAAAAGTTTTATCTGAAAATAATATTGATGTGGAGTTGTCTGATAGCCAATATGCCTATCATATCAATTCTCCTGGAATTGACAAGGGTACTGGATTCTCAAATATTATGAAGAAATTATCTATTCTGAAAGATGATGTTATTGCAATTGGGGATAGCGCTACTGATATTCCTTTATTCAAAGTTGCAAAAACAAGCATTGCCTTGGGAAATGCCTCTGAACAAGTAAAATCTGAGGCTACCATTACAGTTTCAGCCAAAGCTGGAGATGGTGTTCTTGAGGCATTAGATAAATTAGCGCCCAAATTATCTGAGATATAGTATGACTTTCAAATCTATTATTGATGAAATTGAAAACAATCTCAACAAATTACTTGACGACCTTTCTGTATCTGATGTAAAATTTTCCGTTGAACCTGCAAAATCTGGATTCGGTGATGTAAGCTCTAATGTTTCATTTTTACTTTCAAAACAACTCAAAAAAAGTCCTAAGGATATTGCAGACATGCTGTCTGAAAAATATCAAAATTGTTCTAATACCCTAGTCCTAAAATCTGAATCTCATCCGTCAGGATATTTGAATTTCTTTGCTGATTGGGAAAAATTAAGTCAGTTAATTCTATCTGAATCATACCTTGATACATTCGGTGATGTAGATATTGGGAAAAATTCTACAATTGTTGTTGAACATACCAGTGTAAATCCAAACAAAGCACTACACATTGGGCATATACGTAATATCATAATTGGTGACACTGTATCGAGAATTTTAGAAAAAGCAAACTACAAAGTTAATATCTTAAACTATATCGATGATTCTGGTTTACAAGTAGCGGACATTGTAGTTGGATTCAAACACTTGGGATTTGATGAATCCCCACCTACGGGAAAAAAATTTGATCATTATTGTGGTGATGACGTCTATGTTAAAACAACAGAAAAATATGAATCCGATTCTAGTTTGGAAGATATTAGAAAAAATGTTCTCAAAGAACTTGAAGACGGAACATCTGAGACTGCAAAATTTGCAGACAAAATAACTCGCAGAGTTTTAGCAGGACAATTAGAGACATGCTGGAATCTTGCAGTATCGTATGACTGTCTAAATTTTGAATCTCAAATTATTCGCTCAGGGTTATGGAGTAAAATATTTGAAAAACTCAAGATAATGTCTTTGATTGAATTTGATAATGAAGGCAAGAATGCTGGATGCTGGGTTATTCGAGGTGAAGAAAAAGAAGAAGATAAGGTCATAGTTAGAAGTAATGGCACTGCCACTTACATTGCAAAAGATATCCCATATGCTGCCTGGAAACTAGGCTTGTTAGAAGACCCATTCAATTATGAAAAATATGAAAAAGAACAACCTAATTCCAGAATTTTATGGCAAACCACTCTTGATGAGACTCCAATATCTCAAAATTTTACTGGCGAAAAAGTCGTCACAGTAATTGATTCTCGTCAAGCAAGATTGCAAAAAATAATCACGTCACTAATGGGAAAATTCAAATCAATTCCTGATGCATATGTGCATCTAGGCTATGAATCTGTCACTCTGAGTTCTGACACTGCAAAAACACTTGGCTTGGACACTGATGGAAAACAAGCTCAGATGTCTGGTAGAAAAGGATTGTATGTTAATGCTGATTCTGTTTATGATTTGCTAAAAGAAAAGACAAAGGAAGAAACCCAAAAACGCCATCCTGAAATGAATTCCTCTGAAATTGAAAAGATTGCTCACGATGTATCTGTAGGTACATTACGTTATGAAATGATAAAACAAGATCTTGACAAAATCATCACGTTTGATTTAAAAAAATCTCTTAGTTTAGAGGGGGATACTGCACCATACATTCAGTATACTCGTGCAAGAGCATCACGGATATTGGAGAAATCTAACCGTTTTCCTTCAATTGATGCTGATTTTGGTTTACTACAAGAAGAATCTGAAATTAATTTAATTAAAAATATTGGTCTTTTTAATTTGGAAGTTTGTGATGCTGCAAATAATTTGTCTCCTAAAGTAATTGCCAGATATTGTCATGATTTAGCTGTTTCATTCAATTCCTTTTATGAAAAATCAAAGGTTTTAGATTTAGGTGATGAAAATCTTGAGAACTCTCGTTTGTGTTTGGTAAATTCGTTTAAAATCACTTTGGAAAAAGCACTTGACCTTCTTGGAATTACAGCTCCCGATAGAATGTAATGTCCCAGAGAGTGCACTACATGAATGCTGGCTGTCTCCCTGGGTTGTTGGCGTGCAAACCAATCATCATAAAATTAACTGAATTAATCCATAAACCTTTGGTTTTCTAATTTTTCAAAACAAATGGGAAATTATTTGATCTAAATTCTGTTTTTGTTTGTCCATTTTGAAATTGTGCTTATTTATTTCAAATTAAACAAAATACTTTACTATGGTTTTACTCTGGATTGGAATTGGACTTGGAATTGCGCTGATTGGAGTCTTAATTCAAAAATATATGAAAACTCCAAAATATGATTATGTCAAAGTAGACCTTCATTGCATCAAATGCGGTGACCGAACAAATGGCTTCAAATGTCCACAATGTGAACAAGAAAGAGCATCCAAAAATTATTGAAATTTTTGTTTATGCTTACCCATACATCGTTTTGTCTATGGTTTCATCTGAGGAACTGTTTGGAGATGGAAATCCGCTGAAATTTGCACGTAAAATCTTTTGAGCATGTCCTGATACTCTGGCTACATTATCCCATGTATTGTGAAATGATACTCTGTCGAGAATTTGCTCATCAACATGAGAGTAAATTGCCAATCCTATGATGTCTTCATTGTTTTTCATCCATTGATGACCTACGCCACAAGCAGTACAAATTTCACTTATCTCCATTATTGCTTTTGAAAATGAAGGATTTTTCATAACCAGTAATTTTGCATCTTCTGGGGGAAATCTCATGTTTACATTTACTTGTATTCTATCATCTCTGTTTGTATTTTTGCTTACGATAACATTTGCTCCTACATGGAATTGCCATTCTACCATCTTGGTTTTTTCTCTGACTTTTTCTGTTTGATCTTCGTATTTGATGTTGGTTATTTTTATAAAATCCTCAACCATGTCTTTCAATTCTTTTGATGTTTTTGTCATTATTGAAATTACTACTTGTTCAATATATGGGTGTTCTAGAAAAAAAGAAGTTAATGGCTGTGTCCACAACCACAGGAATCATGACCTCCATGTCCTTGAGATTCTTTACCGTCGCATCTGGAACATTTGTCTGAACCCATTGGGGAGAAGAAGCTAATTCCACATGATACGCATTTTTGATTTGCCATGAGAACCATCAATTATTGCAGTATTTATTGAATGTGTATTATGCAGGTTGATAAAAATAATGAAGTTTTGGATTTGTTTTTAATTTA
>JBHHVV010000073.1:0-5682 GCA_046754445.1 Candidatus Nitrosopumilus sp. | reverse complement strand
CGGGCTCGTATCCCGTCCGAGGCTTTGTTTTGTAAAATTTTTGAAATTATATAGAAAATAATTGAGAGATTATTCCTCAAAGGTTTCGATGTCTATTTCTAATTCTTTACCTAAACCTTCCCACCATTGTTTTGTTTGTTCTGTCATGCTCCCCTCATAATTTACGTTGGTTTGTCCTTTATAGATCTGTCGGTTGATCAATGTCTGATCATTTCTTAACAACCTCTAAAAATTTCTAATCATCTTCTTGTTGTTTTCTTTTCATTTTTCTATAAACAATTATCATTAAAGTAGCTCCAGCAAAACCCCAAAACAATGGTGATAATCCCGGTTCAATAGTTGGCTGTAAAACTCCGACAAAACCTAATGTCATAATTGACACAAAAACCAATCCTAACACTTCGAGCATTTTTGCCATGTTTTTTCTATTATTTGTATATTAAATCAAAAAGATATATGGTTTTGTAAATCAAATAATATGTGGACAAATATCTACTTGTAATTTTAATTTTTATGGTTGTAACAATTCCTATTGCATTTTTTGAACCTTCTACTGGAGAATTAAGAGATCCACCTTGGTTTACATTAATGTGGGCTGCGATAGGAGGAATAATTATAATTGTCCTTTATAGCTCCTTTAAAGAAAGAAAAGAACGACGAAAAGCAAATGCAAGAAGAAGATCTAGAAAATGATTTTAAAGTTCTAAACCAAATGATTCTGCAATACTGGAGAAATTTGCGTATGATTCTAAATATTGTCTACCTTTGGATGTAATTACAAAAGTATTTTTTCCATCAAATTCAATTTTGTTAATCAATCCAGCACCAGTTAAATTCTGCAAGAATTTAGATAGTCTTGAATGTGATAAATTTGCTTTTGTTAAAAGAGATGTTGTTTTGATGCCCTCTTGTCCAAACTGTTCAGTAGCTGTAAGTAAATCCGCTACAATCTGCATACTGGTTCTATAGGAAACCATACGTACCATAGTCTGAAACTAAGATATAAGGGTATTACCATTCATTCAGATCAGATAAATAAGCTTCAGCCTGATTTCCATGCAATGTCCTCTCAGTCAGCAATTCCTTGGTTTGATGACTTTGTTGGTGTTGCATATCGATACTATGACCTTAGAATGAATGTTGTTCCTTTAGTTACTGATCGAAAAGAATCAGCATCGATTTGGCATGACACTATTCATTGGTGGGTAGATCCATCAATAAAAATTCGATTTGTAGAAATTGGTGATGATTACTGGTTTATCCTGGGTGCCGATTCCCAAAAACCTGACACTAATTTGTCTTTTTTCAAAGTACTTCCAAAATCTGAAAACTATGAACGATTTAAGAAAGGTCATGGAGGTGAGGCTTATCTTAGATTGGGAGTATATACAAAAAAATCACTCAATGATGTGAAAAAAGATGCGATGTGCAGTTGTAATCATGAAGCTCAAGATCATGATGAAGGTGACGATGATGTATGTTTATACAACAGCTGTGATTGCAAAAGATTTTCTAGTTTTCAAGTAAATTTATTGAAAAGAAAAAAAACAATTACTGACATCAAATTTTTAGAGGAAAACGATGTAAAAGATGATCCACTTGCTTGGAATTGTCTTAATGCAAATAAATATTCAAAATCTGGAACAGATTAATCCAAATGTTTGTTCACTCTAACATGTTCACCTGGATAATGTTCATTAATTTTTTTTGAATAACAGTCGCCACATAATGAACCCTCAATTTTCCATTCATCCATTGGACTAAAACGAAATTGAATTTTACCACTACAAAGAGCACATTTTTCTTTTATCCCCAAAGTGTTTTTGCTCTTTTTAATCGATATAAAAAACATTCTGGTAAAAATAGTCACTTTGAAAAATTATGTTAAATATTACTGAGTTTTACTAAATTTAGGTAGGCAGTCTGACCAATGTAAACCTCCTGCAAGATTTTTACTTGGTTGGACTTCTACCTTTAAAATTACAATAGACTATTTGCTAGTTTTTTTAGTGTAATTATTTCCTCTTCTTCTTGTCTGATTTTTTTATCAATCACTCTTAACATGGTATCATTCCAAACGTGTTGAGAAAAGAAATTGTGTTTAGTATTGGCCAATTCAATTTCATCATCTACTACAGTATCTTCAAGAAATTTAGTCACAATAATATCTGTTATTTTTAAAATTCTAGAATTTAATTTGAAACTACGAAAAATAGGCTCTATTTTTCTTACATCTGTCTTAAAGTCTCCTTTTGATTCAAGAATCTTTTTATGCAGAATTCTAAAGTAGACTGCCACAAAAAATAATGTTGCATATCTTTTTGTTTTATGACCTCCTTGCTTCCCATACTTTAATGATTTTTTTGCAAATTCTTTAACAAGATACGGGTATAGTAAAATTCTATAATCATCTTTAAGATTATCATTGAATATATCGTCATATTTACTTCCTCTTGGAAGAAACTGAGCTGGTGAGCTATATGCTTCAGTTGGTCTTTGTTCAATTCCTGCAACAAGGGACTGTATTGCATCTTTAGCAACAATGACTTTTTTATGATTATCTGGCAAGTAGTTATTGTAAATTAAGTCCCCTTCATATTCACATTGTTTTGATTTTGATTTTGTATCAAAAGATCCTGCTTGAATTTCATAAAAATAACCACAATTTCTTAATTGTGATTTAATTGATTTATGAAAATCCATTAATGAAACAAGATCTTTCCCTCGAACTGAATTTTGAGAATTTCTGTATTTTGTAATGTTGTTTTGTTCTTGTTCGTCATCTGCTTTGATAATTGTTACTGTCATGGAACCATCCATATTTTTTGTTCTCTTTGAATGATCTAAAATTGAATTTGATGTCTGTGCACCATTAACTATTTGTGGTGCATGTAGTTCAATCAAATTTTCCCCTACTTCTGCAAAATCACTAACTACAATTGTGATTCCATTATTATAAAAAAAGAACTTACTTGGATTGCTTTGTAGAGTATCCCGTAACCCTTTGTTAACTGTAGTCTTAAATTGCATCCATTGTCTTATGTTTGACTCAAAAACATAATCTCTACTCTTACTAACAAATTCAGTCAATTCACGTAACTTTAGGATTCCCAGTATAGTATTTTCATGTCTTAGCATTCTTTCAAGTTTAATAGATGATTTTTTCCCCGCAGCTGGTTTTTTTATTCGATCCCATAATTTTTGAATTATTTTTTCTTCATCTATTATTTCAACCAATTCATCTTGATATTCTACTTTTTGATCCGTAACATAACAGCATTTAATTTTAAGATTTTTTTCTTTAATTTTTGTTACTAGCTGAGCTAACTCTGGTCTCATCTTAGTAACATCTTTTGACAATAATCGTTTTACATCTTCTTTGAATTTAGCTATTGCCTCTAGTGAATGCGATGTTCCATATTTTGATTGAAATAATCTAACTGTGTTATCAGAAAAATCTACTGGTAGATACGCATCAATACCAAGATCGTTTGCACCATCAACAATTGCATCAGCTGCATCATCCTCTGTTGCCTCAAAAACTCTTGTTAGTATCCACTGGAGGAAATTGTTTCCTTTTTCAACATCGCTTTTGGAATTTTCAGCATATTCGTGAATACTTCCTCTAACATTCTCAGCAAATCCCTCTAATGGTGGACTAGAATTTTTTTGTACCAGAAGTGAGTGTGATCCTGGGATGTATTCCAACAATCCATTAGAATTTTGAGACAATCAATTTTTCTAATATGCTATATATTTAGAGAATTTGGTAATTATGTAATAACTAAGTACTGGGTGTGTGATGATTTGTTAAAAAAAATAACTATTATTGGAGCAATTGGAATTACAATTCTTGTAATTATTGGAATATCTATTTCGTATACTGATAATGATGTTGAAGAAATAGATTTGATTATAACAGGAGATGTTGTAATGCCTACAAAAGTTTCTCGCCCAGGATGTGAAAAAGAAAACAAATGTTACATTCCATCAGTAATTGTAGTTGAAAAAGGTCAGGAAGTAACTTGGATAAACGAGGATTCAGCTTTTCACAGTGTAACATCTGGATTTTACGATGAATCTACTACTCTCTTTGATAGTGGACATTTAGATCCATATGAGTCCTACACCCTCACTTTTGATGAAATAGGAACCTATGACTATTTTTGTACTCTTCATCCGTGGATGAAAGGTCAAGTTATAGTAGAATAAGGTACCCGAGGGAGTCGAACCCCCTTGTATAAGCTTTGCAGGCTCACGCATAACCGTTCTGCCAGAGTACCGTTTTAAAAAACACAAAATGAATAATTAAACTCTTTAGATTAGAATTTGTTAAATGGTTTTGATGCCAACTTTACATCTTCACCTTTTACAGTTTTTCTACCTGCATGAGATGCCATGTCAACTGCACTTTTTGCAATACTATCTGCAATTTCTTCAATTATTCTTCTTAATTCATCAGCTGATTCATCACTAACTCTTTCTGCCCCTGCTTTTTTCAAAATTCTATACATTGCAGATAATCCTAATTCAGATGATTTCATAAACTCTGTTTTAGTTTTTTCCGAAAAAAGATAATGAGTGAAAAAATATCACTAAGGAATCGATTTATACAGACTATTTTAAGAATTGATTAAGAAATGACATGGTATTTTGATTCACATATTCACTTATCTGATCCTGCATATGAATCCGATATGAACTATATAATTAAAGAAATGGAATACTTGAAGATCAAAGCATGTTGCGTATCAATGAATGTTGAAAATTCTTTACAAACTTTAAAACTAGCAAAAAAAAGTAATCTCATATTACCATTTATTGGAATTCATCCTGAATGTTCAAATGATGAACTTGAAAAAATGATTTATCTAATAGAAGAAAACCATCCTAACCTCTCCGGAATTGGGGAGATTGGATTGGATCCAATTTATTCAAACAATATGGAAGATGTAAAAAAACAAAATAATGTTTTTGAAACACTATTGTTATTAGCCGAAAAATTTAACAAACCAGTTTCTATCCATACTAGAAAAAGTCTAGATGATGTTTTTCAAATAATGACTTCATATAACACAAAACATGCATTACTTCATTGGTTTGATGGAAACAAAAAACAACTCCAAAAGGCTATGGATATGGAATTTTTTGTGTCCTATGGACCTGTGATGGTTTATGCAAATGATAAGCAATCTCTGCTGTCTAAAACTGATGAATCAAAAATTCTTGTTGAAACTGATGGCCCTGTAAGATTTTCTAGGTGTTTTGAAATGAAATCTGGACAAATTACCTTTATTCCAAGCGTGATCTTTTCTGCTTCAAAAATTCTGGGAAAAACATTTGATGAAATGGCATTATTGCTAGAAAAAAATTCACATTCATTCCTTGGAATATAGGTATAAAATACCCCCATTCATAAAATGCTCAGTGGATAGAATTAAACGACTTTCATATGAGGTCTTAGGCGACCATAAATCTAAATTTGGAGAAGATTTTGCAGACAACAAAAAAATTTTAGATCAAATTTCTATTATTCGCTCTAAAGGTTTGAAAAATGAAGTTGCAGGATATATTACAAAATTTATCAAAAAAGAGATTCGTGAAGAAAAAGCAAAACAATCTAGAATTGAATCTTCTCGTACTCAAGAATTAGCTGAACAACAAGTTCCAGAAGAAACCACT
>JBHHVV010000072.1:0-5749 GCA_046754445.1 Candidatus Nitrosopumilus sp. | reverse complement strand
CGTTTTAATGGCGCGGGGAGGGGGATTTGAACCCCCGTGTCCTTGCGGACATAGGATTAGCAATCCTACGCCCTACCAGGCTAGGCGATCCCCGCACAAAGATGCCTAGAATTAATCTGTAAATAAATTCACTCGTCGCTAAACTGGCTATAATTATTCACAATTTCATCAATAGGCAGTCTTTTTCCACCTACAATTTTGAGGTCTACTTGTACTTTTTTGTTTGAGATTGTAAGAATGTTGTATGTATTATCAAAGAAGCCGCGAACTCTCTCAGATGTTGCAGTTCCAGCATTAACTACTGTTAGCGTTCCAAAATTCCAAGCCCAAGGACGGTGTTTGTGTCCACATAAAACAACATCAACTTTTGAATCCAAAATAGTTCTTAGAACATCGCCAGCATCAACTACTGTTAGCTGATCAGAGCCGGTATCAGGAATTGCAATCAAATGATGGTGCATTGCAACAATCTTGACTCTGTCTTTGTATTTTTTCATAGTTCTCTCTAGCCATAAATTTTGTCTGTATCCTACCTCACCTTCATTTCTATCAGGCCTAGATGTTCCTACTGTAACTAAGACTACATCATCACCTAATTCGTTTACAGTTTGAAATGGAAAGAATTTTTTGAATAGCAGATATCCAGTGTTTCTATAATCATGGTTTCCGCTAATCGTAATAATTTTTTTTGTATTGAATTGTGCCAACAATGATTTGCATTTTTCATATTCTTTCATCAATCCTTCATTTGTTAAATCCCCAGTAATTACAATCACATCAGGATTTAGTTCATTTACCTCATTAACTAAAAGATCAAATTTTTCTTGTAAAAATTGAGAGCCAATATGGAGATCAGAGATTTGAACTATCTTCATTTGAGATCAATTTGGTAAATTAGCTATTAAATCATCACTATAGAAAACATGTAGGAAACATTTCAAAAATCAAGGTAGAATTAAATAATAATCTCCTCAAAATCATGCAGTTTTGAGTAAAAAAGTAGCAGTAATAAAAGGAGACGGAATAGGTCCTGAAGTTGTAGACTCGATGTTAAGAGTCTTAAAGGAATGTAACTTTCAATCAGAGATAGTTCTATGTGAGGCGGGCTCAGAGCAGTGGGACAAAAATGGTAGAAAGGATGCATCATATATTCCAGATGCAACAATGAAGGTTTTAGAAGAATCAGATTGTTGTTTTAAAGGGCCTACCACCACAATTCCTGTTCCAGGAGCACCTAGAAGTGTTGCAGTAACATTAAGACAAAAATTTGATCTTTATGCAAACATTAGACCAACTAAAACTTATGACAGATTAACACCAGATAGAAAACTTGATTGCGTATGTTTCAGAGAAGCAACAGAGGGACTCTATACAGGAGTAGAAGCAAAAATTACAGATGATGCTGCAATTGCAATTAGAAAGATTACAAGACAGGGAAGTAGAAGATTAATCGACTCTGCAGTAGATTGGGCAAATAAATTCAACATGAAAAAAATGGTTGCAGTAACAAAAAGAAATATCCTAAAACAGACTGATGGGATATTTTGGGAGGAGATGCAAAAAGCAGTGGAAGGAACAGGAATAGAGTTATCTGAGATTTACATAGACAACATGGCACAACAGATGGTAATTGCAACTGATCAGTTCAATGGTGCAGTGTTAGTTAGCACCAATTTATTCATGGATATTATTTCAGAGCTCGCATCTGCTCTTGTAGGTTCAATTGGATTAATCTATTCTGCAAATATTGGCGATAACTATGCAATGTTTGAAGCAGCACATGGAAGTGCACCACAGTTTGCAGGACAAAACAAAGTAAATCCTACTGCAACTGTTCTTTCAGGAGCTTGGATGGCAGATTATATGGGTGAAAGAGAGATCAGAGATGCAATATTTGCAGCAACTGATCAAGTAATCAATGAAGGAAAGGCAGTAACGTGGGATATTGGCGGAAATGCATCAACTACACAAATGACTGATGCAGTCATCACATACGCAAAAGAAAAACTCAGAAAATAATCACTTTACAGCTTCAATTAGGATTAGTTCTTCAAAGAATAGCTTCTTTTTTGCAATGATTCGGGTTTTCAAGCCTATTTTTTGGGCATAGTCAATTAATTTTTCATAATTAGAAAGTGACGATGTAACAAAAACAAATTTTCCATTTTCTTTAATATTATTGATTACAGAATCAAATATTTTCTTTGGAATCTCAAACCCTTCAGCGCCACCATCAGTTGCAATATCCAATATTTCATCAGTTGCAAGGTACGGAAGATTACATACAATAAAATCAAATTTCATATTCAATGCATCAGAGCCATTACAGCAAACAAGATTTTGTGTTTTGTAAGTTTGATCTTTTAAGACATCATAGTTGATGTCAGTTCCAACAACAAATGAAAAATTCTCAGACAGCAATTTTGTCAAATATCCAGAACCACTTCCAATATCTAAAGCAGAGATACCTTTTTCATTTTCAATGTTTTCTACAATAAAAAAAGTATCCTCAGAAGGAAGATATTCATCATTTTTCAAGGATTTGGTTTGCAAGATTAATTATTTCATCTCCAGAAAGATCATCTACGCGTTTATCTATTACAGTTTCTTTTCTGAATTGTTTTAAAATATTTTTTACAGTTTTTCTCCTATATGAGAAAATTTTATTTATTGTTTTTATTAGATCTTTTTCCACAACATTTTTTTTCACAATTTTCAGAATTACCGAGTCTATTTTTGGTGGGGGTGAAAAATTATTCTTCCCAACATTGGAGACAATCTCAATGTCAAATCCATATTCTGCTATGACACTGATGGCTTTACGTTTTTTAGATGATCTTGCAAGTAATTTCTCTGCAAATTCTTTTTGAACCATTATGACACCATGAGAAAAAGTAGAGGATGCAAGCCATTCTATTGCATCTTTACTTTTAGAATATGGTAAATTAGATACAAAGATTGAAAAAGAATCTTTTTTCTTAAAACCATCGCCTGATTTTAAAACTAAATTCTCAATACCAGAAAAGGTAGATTTTGCATTTTTTACCAGTTGCTCATCAACGTCTACTGAGATTACTTTTTTGGCCTTTTTACACAATAATTGAGTCAGTACTCCCATGCCAGTTCCAAGCTCAAATACAACATCGTTTTTTGTAATTTTAGCCTCAGAAACAATGGATTGTGCTATCGAATTTGAGTTGAGAAAGTGTTGTCCGAATCTTTTTCGTTTAATCATCTCTTAACGAAGAGATTCATTCTGCTTTCACCAGTAATTTCATCCATGATTCTCTCAGTAATGTGTTTGATTGGCTCTTTGAAACCAACTCGTTCTTGCAAATCTAGATAACTTTCAAATTTTTGTTTGTCTCGCTCTTCCAACATTGTTTTCATGTAGGTTTTCCCTATTCCTGGAATTAATTCAAGTGCATGAATTCTAGGAGTTAATGGCTGAGCTTTGTTTAGATATTCCACAAATTTGTTTTCGTTTGTAGTAACAATAGTCTCTACAACATTTTGTAATTCACTTTGGGCAGATGACGAAATTCTTTCATAGTCCATCTTCCCTAGCACGGATAGAACTTTGGTTCTTCCTTCTTTTCCTATGTAGATTTTTTCTCCTATCTCAAATGTTGAATTTGGAATTCCTAATACTTCTAAAAGAGTAAGTCTGTCCTCTCCAATTGCAGTAACAATGATTCCTTCTCTCCCTCTAACTGTTGT
Organism: Candidatus Nitrosopumilus sp.; assembly: GCA_046754445.1. Lineage (GTDB taxonomy): Archaea > Thermoproteota > Nitrososphaeria > Nitrososphaerales > Nitrosopumilaceae > Nitrosopumilus. The sequence continues at coordinate 2,029 of JBHHVV010000072.1, read as the reverse complement.
GGATTTTCCCCTAGGATTGAAATCAAGAACATATGCGTATTCCTCATATTTTCTAGGTGGGGATTGTGCCCTATACAAAATAAAATTCTCCGAAAAACTTACGAATGCTCCTTGATAATCTTGAGCATTTTTTCTAGAGTTTCAGCAAGAATTAATTTTTTCCAACCGAATGTGAATGAACGTAATTCAGCTAAACTTGTTGGTCTAATGTTTACAATTTCAACAGCTTCGTCTTCTGTTAATTCACATTCTTTGATTAGTTGTTTTTTCATGTCTTTCGCATCCTTTGAATCAATTGATACAAATTTTGAAACATAATCATAGGTCCAACGTTGAATTTGATCCATTTCTTCAGGATCAACTTTTCCTAAGATTTCTTTAACTTCTGAAAGAGAAATAGCTTGTTTCTTTTGTACTTCTTCCATATCATACACCGAATGGTTTAATGTGATCCAATCTAGTGATTAAGGTTTTCGATTTCTCCCCTAATTTCACATCTAGAGTTATTGCACGTCTGCCAACATTTGTGATGACACCCACTTTACCGTGGTATCTTCTGTGTGGCAATCCTTTGTGCTGTCTTGGATCAATAATGACAAGTGCTTGTTGACCTTCTTGGTATTCACGTAACAAGAACGAGACTCCTCTGGGGGCCTTTTTCTTCATAACAGATCTGGATTTGTGCTTAAATCCATGTGAACGACCATGAGATTTCTTAGTTGCCATTTAGTGTAAAACCTTGGAAAGCCCTATTTTAAGACTTAGAACATGATTTTAGGAAAATTAACCAATAATGTCGGTTCGGAGTTGTCCACAAGCAGCTGAGATCTCTGTTCCTTTCTCGACTCGTACAGTACAATTCACACCTGCATCAGACAAAATTCTCTCAAACTCTAGAACTCTATTTTTTGATGGTCGCTTAAAATCACCAGCCGTAGGATTGATAGGAATTAGATTCACATGTGAGCCATTGCCTTTCAAAAGCCTAGCCAATTCTTTTGCTATTTCAGCAGAATCGTTGATTCCCTCCATTAATGCATACTCAAATGTCACACGACGTCCAGTTCTCTTGAAGTATCGCCTTCCTGCATCAATTATGTCTTGAATTGAATTAGGTCCTGCAGTTGGAACGAGTTCTTTTCGTAATTGATTATTTGGAGCATGAAGTGAAATGGCAAGACCAATCTGTAGATCTTCTTCAGCAAGTTTGTCTATTCCAGATGTAATTCCTATTGTAGAAACAGTGATGTGTCGTTGTCCTAGTCCAAAACCTCTATCATGGGTTAAAATTCGTATAGCCCTAATCATTTCATCATAGTTTGCCATCGGTTCACCCATTCCCATGAAAACCAAATTTGTCACATGTTCTCTGCGTTTCTCTAGAATTTCTGCAAAATGAATTACTTGTGATACAATTTGTTCAGCTTTGAGATTGGTTTCAAATCCCATCTGTCCTGTTGCACAAAAAACACAGCCCATTGCACAACCAATTTGAGTAGATACACAAATTGTTGATCTTGGATGACCACCAATCTTTGTTGAAGGATATTGCATCAGAACGGTTTCAACAGAATTCTCATTAGTTAAATTCAGTAATAATTTTGTTGTCTCACCATCATCACTCACGACTCTATGAATTTCTTTTGCAGAACCAATTGTGTATCCAGCTTTTGTTAGTTCTTCTCGTAACTTTTTTGGAAGTTGTGGAATGTCATTGATGTCTTTAGGAAATTTGTAATAAAGTGGAAGTAAAATTTGATCTGCACGATATCTTGGATAACCCATATCTATCACTAATTTTTCCATTTCTTCTGGGAGTAATCGATAGAGGTCTATCATGATGTAGTTAGATTCTCAATTGATATTATAATTTAATCAATAGTGTTGAAAATTAAAGAAATTAAAAAATCAAATGAAGAGAAAGGAGAAGATTTACTCTTCAGTTGGTTCTGAATCATCAGATTCAGTTTCAGGTGTTTCTACTGTAGCCTCTACCTCAGGTGTTTCTACTGTAGCCTCTACCTCAGGT
>JBHHVV010000071.1:0-5820 GCA_046754445.1 Candidatus Nitrosopumilus sp. | reverse complement strand
AATTATTTGAAATTTGGAGTTTATTTTTAAAAATGTTAAGATGAAAATGACCCATGCCTGACAATTTGTTGAGTTATTATGTAATTACCTTCTTGTCTATACCTATTATCAGAAATACATGTCATTGAGAAGAAAAAATCCTACAATTACAATTATGAAACAAAAGAGCATAAAAAAAATCAAAACAGATAACCAAAAATCTGCCAGAATAAGGAGACAGCGCGGATATCAGTGGGAAGATACCATAGTGAAAAGATTCAACAGTGCAGATAATTGGAAAGCATTTAGACTTGGCTCTCCCAGCATTGCATTACCTGACGTATTGGCCGTAAACACTAATGACAGTACTATTTTTACTATTGAGGCCAAATCCGGTACCAGCACATCACTTCCGGTCCCATCTGATCAAATTGAACGGTGTTTGGAATGGATAAAGACATTTGATATTTACAAAAATAGAAAGGTGCTTTTGGCATTCAAATTTCTTTCAAAAAAGAGGATAGATATTGGAAAATATGAGAGTAGAGAATTAAGGGAATTTTTCAAAATTTGGGATGAAACATTAGAAATTACTGATTGTGTTTGCACATATGATGGTAGGTTTTTTGCAAAAACGAATGGGAAAAGAGAGGAATTATTCCTAAAAGAGTGCTCCATGCCATTTAAGACAAAACAAAGATCTAGTGCCTAATTTGAGAATATTTTCAAATCGTTTTTTAAGGATAAATGTGAACCTAGATTATTGTCAGAAGAAAATGAAATCAAAAATGATGAATCTACTAAGGATGCTGAAGCTCAGTCACTCTGGGAATCAGAATCTAAAAGAATCAAAAATGTTAGAAATTCCAATAATGTTTCAGAATCAGAAGGTGAACAAACCCCAGAACAGATAACTGAAACTCTAGAGATAGCATCAGGACAAAATTCAAAATCATCAGAAATTAGTTCTGCAGCACTACTTGAAACAGTTTCAGACGCAGAAGTTAATCCAAGAATTAGTTTTGAAGAATTCACAGATGAAAGAATTTTGATCAGTCACGATGCATTTGGAAACAAACAGATGAAGATCAAAGTATTAGAGGTTTCAGATGAAATACCACCATTAAAATGGAAATTTGGAGATCGTGTCAAAGTAACAAAAATTCTTGTAACCATAAAACATCTTACAACGCAAGAAGTCGAAGAAGGTGAATTCGACATTGAAGAAATTGAAAGAGAATTGGCAGAAAAAAGACATTATACTTCTACAAATAGATGGATTCCTGCAAATGACATAAAAAATGGGTATGTGTTAGGTTCAAGACATACCAGATTAATTAGTGATGCATCTGCTTTAGATTACATTGTTTTTTGAGAATTTTTTATATAGATAATTCAGTTCTTTCTCTGAAAAACATTATAAACAAAAGAATTTGAAAACCAGTAATGAGTTCAAAAGAATTCGATGTTAATGGAACAGATTACAAAATTGTATTAACTGAACAAGTGATTGGTCATGTGAACAATCTGAAAAATCTATACAATGCAGCGTATGAAGATCCTGAAAGCTTTGAGGATGTGAGTGCAGAAATTTCAAGCACAATAAATGAAATTGCCAGCACCGTAGAACCACCAGCCGAAGACAGTGACTTGGATGGTCTTATTCAAGAAATTATCAAAGCAGTAGATAACAAAGCAGAGGAAATCAAAAAAGAGCTAGAAGAGAAAGAAAAACCTTCAAAAAAATCAAAATCTAAAAAATAATCTCATTTGACCTTAAACTCAGATAAAATTGGGGGATAAATTATATTCTAAACAGGATATTGTTGTATATGGCCAATAGTTGTGAATGTGGAATTTGTGATCATCACAGTGAATCAGAATGTTTGGAAAAAGAATGCAAGTGTTGTTTGAATTTTCATGAAAGATCAGGCCCTAAACGAAAATAATTATTTTTTAAATTAATTGTCTTCATTGTAACAGGTACATTTTTTCGAAATGTGTCTAGAACATCCAAATAATTTATGATCTTTGCATCCACACAAAACACATTTTTTTCCACCACTCATAGCTTATCAATCAAATACTCTAAATCCTCAATCATTTTTTTATCTTCTAGTGCTTCTAGTATTTTCAATCTCATATTCTTAATTCTGTGAATATCCTCAGAGTATAATGGTTCCATTGTTTCAATTTCTTGTTCAAAAGAATAATTCTCTAAATAATGTTGGAATTTAGATTTTAATGGTTTATAATCAGAGTGGGTGATTTTTTCAATGTCAATTTTATTAACAATTACTTTTAAAAATCCATTAATTTTTAAGAGTTCTTTCTTAATGTTATCTAGATCACCGGGTTTGTCAGAAAATTCTTCAAGAGAATGATAAGAATCAAGAATCTTAACAAGGATTCCTTTCAAATGATCGTTATAGATTACCACAATAATTTTTCAAACATATCCAATCTAAAGTTTAGGAAAAATAGCTAGTACAGAGTAAAAATTGCACATTTGCTTTAAATTATCATCGATTATTTGTTAGGACAATGCAAGGAGATGCTTATCTCAAATGTATTAATCCACAATGTGGATTAGAGTATACGATTGAGAGTACAAATGTACAATGTGAAAAGGGTCACCTGTTAGATGTAAAATATAAAAATAAACCTCCTACATCTCTAAAAGAAATATTTTACAAAAGAAGAAATTCGGAAGGAAGTATTTTTAACGAAAGTGGAGTTTGGAGATTTAGGGAATTACTGAATTTTTGTCAAATTGATACTGAGAATATTGAAGAATGCTCAAAATATCTTGTATCTCTTGACGGAGCAGAAGGAAGACAATCAAAACCATACCAAATGTCAAAAGCTGCTGAATTTATAGAAACATCTACTGAAAATTTATGGTTGCAGCCAGAAGGATACAATCCTAGTGGTTCATTCAAAGATAACGGTATGGCCACAGCTGTTACCCATGCAAAAATGGCGGGTGCAAAAAAAATTGTTTGTGCATCTACAGGCAATACTTCAGCATCTGCAGGAATGTTTGCGGCAAATGAAGGAATCAATTGTGATGTATACATCCCTGCAGGACAGATTGCTCCTGGAAAACTTAGTCAAGCATATCAATTTGGAGCTCAAATTTTACAGGTTGATGGAAATTTTGATGATGCGTTAAAACAATCATTGGAAGATGCACAAAATCATGATGGATATACAGTAAATTCTGTTAATCCATTTAGAATAGAAGGGCAAAAAACAATTCCATTTAGGGCTTTAGAGTATCTCAGTTGGGAAGTCCCAGACTGGATTGTATATCCAGGAGGCGCATTAGGCAATACATCAAGTTGCGGAAAAGCCTTGATGGAATTATATGAATGGGGATGGATTAAAAAAATTCCAAGAATTGCAGTGATTAATTCAGAAGGTGCAAGTACATTGTCTGATTTGTATAATGGAAAATTTGAAGGTGAAAAACTGCGATGGAATAATGGAAATCCAAACATCGAATTAATATCTAGATATTATGATCATTTAGACAAAGAAGGAATACGACCAAAAACAAAAGCTACTGCAATTCAAATTGGTAGACCTGCAAATATTTTGAAAGGGTTACGAGCATTAGAATTTACAAATGGGGTAGCAACCACAGTGTCAGATTCAGAAATGCTAGACGGTATGTCAGTTGTTGGGTTAAACGGGTTTGATTGTGAAATGGCTTCTGGAGCTTCAGTGGTAGGCATTAAGAAATTGATCAGTGAAGGAATAATGAAAAAAGATGACGTTATTGTGGGAATACTTACAGGTAGACAAAAAGATGCTATGCTTCCTGTGGAATATCACAATAATCCAGAGAATAAATTTGCAAAACCTCCAAAAAATTAGCCTCAAATTTAGGCTCGAAATAGGTAGAATGAATTTGACATCTCAAGAGTTAAATCCATGTTTTTCAAAATAATCTCAACCAAAAGATGGTGCTAAAAAACTAAATGAGTAATTGTTACTATTGTTCTAAGGAATTTTCTAGGAGGAAATCATGGTAGAATTATGGATAGAAATTTCAGCATTATCTGTTCTGATTGGCCTGTCTGGTTTTTTTAGTGGATTAGAAGTGGCACTAGTTGGAGTAAGAAAATCCAAAGTCATTCAATTATTTAATGAAGGAAGAAAAGGCTCAAAAGCACTGCACAAACTAAAAACAAATCCTAGTTGGATGATGTCTAGTGTTAATCTTGGTAATAATTTAGTGAATGTTGGAGCATCTGCACTTGCAACAAGTGTTGCAATTAGACTATTTGGAAATGACGGGTTAGGAATTGCAGTTGGGGTGATGACATTTTTAATTCTGATTTTTGGAGAAATTACTCCAAAAACTTACTGTAATGCAAATTCGACAAAAATTGCATTAAGATATGCGCCAGTATTACTAGCTTTTAGCTATATGTTTTTTCCAGTGGTAAAATTCTTTGAAATAATTACAAAAGGGGTTGTAAAGATGACAGGCAGTAGCTATTCTCCTCCACCTATAACAGAAGAGGAAATTAAAGGAGTGATTGATCAAGGTATGGAAGAAAAGGCAATTGAAAAAGAAGAGATGGAATTAGTTCACGGGGCGCTCAAATTTGATGATACTGTAATTCGTTCAGTAATGACTCCTAGAACAAAGATGTTTTCTCTTAATGCCAAAACTTTACTTTTTGAAGCATTACCACAAATTAATCAGAGTGGACATTCTAGAATTCCAATTTTTGGAGATTCAGGAGACGATATTGTAGGATTTATTCACGTTAGAGATGTTCTAAAAGAACTAGAAAGAGACAACAAGATGGTAAGTCTTGAACAAATTGCACGAAAACCCGTGTTTGTATCTCAAGAAAAAATGGTTAGTGCATTACTAAAAGAAATGAAAGGAAGGAAAACACACATGGCAATTGTTGTAGATGAACATGGAGGAGTTGAAGGATTAGTAACTTTGGAAGACTTGCTTGAAGAAATAGTGGGGGAGATTGAAGATGAGACAGATCTTACAAGACCAATAGGATATGAAAAAATTGATCAAGATACAATAATTACAAATGGAGACATAGAAATTGATACAATCAATGATATTTTTCAAACCAAAGTTCCAGAAGGGGATGACTATGCATCATTAAACGGTTTGCTTCATGAAAAACTACAGGACATTCCACAAGAAGGGGATAAGGTGGAAATTGATGAACTTAGAATAGTTGTAGAAAAAGTTTCAAAGAATATTCCAAAAAAAATCAGAATTGAAAAAATTAGAACCTAGTCTTGTTTAGCAAAGTGTTCTTCAAGTTTTTTCTTTTTTTCTTTCATGTGAAAAATAGATTCCGTATGTGCAAATGCTTCAGTGTAAGGTTTCTCAAACAACATTGCTTGCAATAGCATGTGGTTTTCAGGAATTACAATTCCAGTTTGATCATCAGAATACATAATTTGTATAGTATCTCCTATGGATGTAGTCATGTTTGCGTGAATGTGGATCATGTTTGTATCCGTAAAATTAAATCCCATATTTTGAGCATAATCTCTGACATCCTTTGTTCCTTTAGCAGTCCATAATGTGGCAACGCCAAATTCATCTGTAAAAATATCATGAATTTCTGATGGTTTTGGTGCATTGTTCTTGAAACGAATATCCATAATGTGCAAATGCATTTGCCTTGTTGGGACTTTGATAGCTCTTACATAAAGTGGTGCATCTCTTCCAAAATACAATTTAACATCATCGCCATGATGAGGTTTTTCAGTCATCTCTATGGTATCTAAAAGTTTTTTTTCAGTTTGTTCAATGTCTGCCCATCTTCTAACTAAAGTTACATC
>JBHHVV010000070.1:0-5975 GCA_046754445.1 Candidatus Nitrosopumilus sp. | reverse complement strand
TTGGGGAGAATGGGGAAACAAACTTGAACTTCCTGTTACAAAATAAATCTAAAACCATTCCCTTCAAAATCTTATTAGTAAGAATCCTCTTTTAATTTCATGGGTAAAATAAGAGTACGTTCTGGCAGAGGCACCAAAATTATTGAGGTAGATTCCAATAATAACAAATGGTCTGGCGATGAATACAGGAAAGTTCAAAAAGAAAAACGACAGTCATCTTCAAACAAGTACATTTCTGTTGGACGAGGAACTGGAAAAATAAAGTTTAGTGATATCCCAAATCCATCATCTAGACCTTCAACAGAAGGAATGACTAGAATTACTGGTAGAGGAACTGGTTCCAGAAAGAGTAAAAACAAAGGCACAAAATAGGAAACCTCAAATTTTTAGTTTCATTTTTGAGGATTCTAAATTTTAACGTGTTACAATAATCTAATAAATAATAAAAAAGAAAAGTTACTATAATTATTTGAAAGAACGAACCTTTCTAACAATTTTGTTGTGATCAAATGATGCTGTTGTAGTAATGTACAATATGTGATTTTTTCCAGCTGGAATTACTAATCTTTTGACTTTATCATATTCTGCAATTACATATTTGCATGCTCCAAGCGATCTCAAAAGCTTCTTCCTTTGTCTCCAGTCATATGCTGCTGCTTTCAATGATGCTAAACTTTGTTTTTTTGACACCAAGATATTCACTTTCTTTGAACGTGCTGAAAAAACTAATTTTCCTTTTAGATCGCAGACACTTACAACCCTGACTGATGGACTGATCTTCAAGATCTTTTCAACGGCTTGTTGAATTTCCATAATTGTTAGAAAACATTCTAGATGATAACATTTTCTATAACGATAATAAATTGAAATTTAAAACATTGAACTTTGTAATAATAAATTTTTATTTTCTTTTCCAGACAAACTGATTGTAAATCAATTCTGGTCTAATTTGTTTAAATGGTTGTGAACCACCTACGTACCACTTTGTAAAGAATTCATACAAGTGCAATCTGAGCGACTGGATGTATACTATTAATCCCTCAATCATCATAATTCCCAAGTTGCCTCCAATAATCATAGCCATTGCTCCACCTGATGTTGCACCGCCAAGCGAAGTAAATGCATTATTTACTGTCAAGAGTAAAGCCGCATGTACCAGTAACATGATACCGAGTCGAGCATAACTAATCGTATGAGCTAAACTTTCAACTGTTTTTCCTAAAAGTACTTCCATTATGACACTTGCAGGATCTGCTCCGTCTTCTGGATGTTTCTTTGCATGCATTACTCCTCCAACCATCATGATAACCATTGAAGCAATTACAATAACTACTGCAATTCTTGTAACAATCCAAACCTGTGCCCATTCTCCAAGGAACATTGTAACCCATGGAACATCTTCTGTGTGTACTTTGGAATACATGTTCATTACATCGTACTGTGATCCAATTGCACACATCATAACAACTACAATTCCGCCATAAAGTGTGATGTTTGGAATTGCTTCTGTAAAGACTACTAGTTTATGTCCTTCTTTGAATAATCTAATAATTCGTAATGTCATAGCCCAAACCAAATGAACGATTCCAATGAATAATGAAACTTTGAGAATATTGATTACTTGTTCAAATGTTAATTCTGCAACACTGAGAATTCCTACAATCCAACTAACAGAATGTAATGCACCACCTTCTTCTAGCAATCCTTCAAATGGACCCATATGATCAAGATGATATCCAAACGCTTCACCTGCACCAACACCTGCAATTGCCGCAGATGCACCAGAAATTGCAATAAGCATTCCCCATCTGGAAAGTTCTCCTTGTCCTTTTACTTTGAATAATAAACCTAATCCCATTAATAATAATCCGTGACCCATATCTGCAAACATCAATCCATAAAAAATTGGCCACATCAAAGCAATCATTGGAGTTGGATCTGGCTCTCCTGTCTTTGGAATTCCTTGACTTTTTGTGATTACTTCAAAAGTTCTAACGAATTTTTTATTATCAAATAATGTTGGAATTTCTTCTCTAAGTTTGGGATCTGTAATGTCTTCTACAACTGACATCCATTGTTTTGTTGATTCTGTAAACTTTGACTCCATCTTCTTTGGAATAAACCCTTGAATAACTGCAAAATTCTTGGTTCCTCCAGGTTTTCTCAAAGTCTCAAGTACATCTTTTGCAACTAGTGCTTTTTCATGGAGGGCTAAAATATCACGTCTAATTTTTTTTGTTAATCCTGCAAGCTCTTTTTTAATTGCTGCTTGTTTGTCAGTTAATTCCTTAATCTTTGATTCTGCAAGTGCATATGCTTCACTTGGAATTTGAGGGAATCCTTCTGGAATTTTAAATGTGTTAGAATTGAAACTTCTCAAAACCTTGAGAACTTTTTCAGAGTCTTCAGTACCAGAAATTACCAAAATAGCTGTCTTTTCTTTGTTTTCTAAATCATACTTGTAAATTGTAATTCCTTCAAGAGAACGCTTAATCTCATCATAATCTGCAGCATCAATCACAAAGAGATTGGTGAAAAAGTATTTCATTAAACCAAATCCTGAAAGGTCCATCTTCATCTTTCTGATTATTTCTAAGGTATCTTTGAGAGCCTTGTATTCTTCAATAGATGTTCTAGTGTTTGCAGCATCTTCTAACAATTTTGCGGGTTTTTCAATAATTGATGGAGCTTCTTTACTCAACTCTTCAATCATATCTTCAATTTCATTAATTTCATAGTCTTTTTTCTTGATTACAGTTCCTTTGAATAAAATCTCCATGATTCCTACAGTTAGAGGAATTCCCATTCCTTTGATGACATCGTCAATTGATTGGTAAGTTTGCTGAGCCTTTAACAGGAGATCATCAATTTCTGGAGTTACTAAGTCACTAGCAGAATCAATCTTGTGATACCATTCAAACTCTGTTAATCTTGAAATTGCTTTAGGAGATTCACTTCTTGGTAAAATTACGGTTCCTAGTTTTAGATCGGCTGTTGCCAAGACAAATTTTGGGTAATTTCATTGAGTTTAATATCTTTCTGATTGGTTCAATCCCAAACATTAAAATCCATTATGGGTCAACGGCACCCATTGGCATCTAATTCAGCATTGGAAACTACGATTGACAAGATTCTAAACAATACTGAAAAAGATATTATTTCGAACATAAAATCTGCACTAGATGAATCACAGCAAAAACTTGATGATGCTGTTCCTAAATTAGAAGGAGAATATGACAAAATTATCTCAGACGGCAAGAAAGAGGCAGATAAGATAGAAAAGCAGATTACTGGAAGTTCTGATATTGAGGCTAGAAATAAACAACTTTTGCTTCTAGAAGAAGCAGTTGACAAGGTCTTTTCAAAGGCACTAGATGAAATTGCAAATGCTGATAGAGGCGGTGATTATCCTAATCTGATTAAGACTTTGTTAGATGAAGCAACTCAAATTTTAGGTACATCTGAAATCATTGTTTCTACAAATTCTAAAGATAGGGATGTAGTTCAGTCAACAGTATCTCAATTCCCAGGAGCCGAATTGTCATCTGATTCAATTGATTGTCTTGGTGGAATTAAAGTAAAGTCAAAAGATGGTGCAATGACATTTGATAATACAATTGATGCAAGAATTGAACGTCTGAAGCCTTTAATAAGGAAAGACATTGCATCCAAATTCGGAGTAGGAAATTAGGTTGGCAGCACAGGGAAGAATTGTTTGGGTAAGTGGTCCTGCTGTTAGAGCAGACGGAATGTCTGAAGCAAAAATGTATGAAACTGTTACTGTTGGTAATTCAAAATTAGTTGGGGAAGTAATTCGACTTACTGGCGATGTCGCATTTATCCAAGTTTACGAATCTACAAGCGGTCTTAAACCAGGTGAGCCGGTAATTGGTACTGGAAACCCACTCAGTGTATTATTAGGTCCTGGAATTATTGGACAACTTTATGATGGAATTCAAAGACCGCTAAGAGAACTATCTAAAGCATCTGGATCCTTCATTGGAAGAGGTATCACAACATCTGCTGTTGATATGGAGAAAAAATACCATTTTGTTCCAACTGTAAGTAATGGAGATGAAGTTGCTGCAGGAAATATTATAGGAACTGTACAAGAAACTGATCTTATAGAGCACTCTATTATGCTACCACCAGATCATGCAGGTGGAAAAATTTCAAATCTTGTATCAGAGGGAGATTATGATTTAGAAACTATACTAGCTACCACCGAAAAAGATGGACAATCTGTTCCAATCAAAATGTATCACAAATGGCCTGTAAGAAAACCACGTCCATACAATAAAAGATATGATCCAACTGTTCCACTCTTAACCGGACAACGTGTAATTGATACATTCTTCCCAATTGCAAAAGGCGGAACTGGTTCAATTCCTGGAGCGTTTGGAACAGGAAAGACTGTTACATTACACCAAATTGCAAAATGGGCTGATTCTCAAGTTGTTGTTTACATTGGATGTGGTGAACGAGGAAATGAAATGACCGAAGTACTAGTTGAATTCCCACATCTTAAAGATCCACGTAGTGGAAAACCATTAATGGATAGAACTGTTCTTGTAGCAAATACTAGTAACATGCCTGTAGCAGCAAGAGAAGCAAGTATCTACACTGGTGTCACAATTGCAGAATATTACAGAGATATGGGAAAAGACGTTGTACTTGTAGCAGATTCAACAAGTAGATGGGCTGAATCACTTAGAGAAATGAGTGGTAGATTAGAAGAAATGCCTGCAGAAGAAGGTTATCCATCATATCTTGCATCAAGATTAGCAGAATTTTATGAAAGAGCAGGTCGTGTAAGAGCTGCTGGAAGTCCAGACCGTGATGGATCAGTAACTTTGATTGGTGCTGTGTCTCCATCTGGTGGTGACTTTACAGAACCAGTTACAACTCACACAATGAGATTTATCAAAACTTTCTGGGCTTTGGATGCAAAACTTGCATACTCTAGACACTATCCATCAATTAACTGGATGAACAGTTATTCTGGTTATCTTGCAGATATTGCAAAATGGTGGAGTGAAAACATTAGTGAAGATTGGTTTAACATTAGAAGTGAAACTTATGGTATCTTACAAAGAGAAGATACACTAAAAGAAATTGTCCGACTCTTAGGTCCTGAGGCATTACCTGATGAAGAAAAACTAATTCTCGAAGTTGCAAGAATGGTCAAGATTGCTTTGTTACAACAAAACTCATTTGATGATGTAGATACTTATTGTAGTCCAGAAAAACAATTCAAATTAATGAAATTATGTGTTGACTTTTACAAAAAGGGACAACAAGCACTCAAAGAAGGTGCAACACTATCTGATATTCGTGAATTATCTGTGATAAGCAGTTTACTTAAAGCTAGAATGGATGTCAAAGACGATGAGATGCCAAAACTAGATCAATTAGATATCGATATGCAAGAACAATTCAAATCAATTTCGGGAGTGAAGGTATCAAATTGACAACAGAAGGTGGAGTTCAATATAGTAAGATTGCAGAAATCAAAGGCCCTCTAGTTGTTGTAGATGATGTGGAAAATGCAGCATTTGATGAACTAGTTGAAATTGAAACAACTGAAGGTGAAAGAAGATTAGGTAAAGTTCTTGAAGTAGGAAATGGCAAAGCTATCGTACAAGTCTTTGAGGGAACAACTGGATTATCAATATCTGGAACTAACGCAAAATTTGTAGGTAAAGTCATGGAAATGCCCGTATCAAAGGAGGTACTTGGTAGGGTATTTGATGGACTGGGAAGACCAAAAGATGGACTTCCAGATCCAATTGCTGATAAATTTATTGACATTAACGGAGAACCAATGAATCCGGAACAACGTGAATATCCAAAGGATTTCATCCAAACCGGTGTTTCTGTAATTGATGGACTGATGACTTTGGTTAGAGGACAAAAACTCCCAATCTTTTCAGGTTCTGGTATGTCTCACAATCTTTTAGCAGCACAAATTGCAA
>JBHHVV010000069.1:0-6231 GCA_046754445.1 Candidatus Nitrosopumilus sp. | reverse complement strand
GATAAAGTCGTTATATTCACCATTTTTTTTAATAGAGAAAACTTGAATTCCTTCTTTTAATTCAGGTTTCTTGCCAAACATGAAACAAGTGCATCAGGGATTATATTTAATCTAATGGAGGAGTCTAGTCCTAATTCTATAGAAAATACTTCAAAAATGGTAGAAACTTGGAAAATTCTTCCTCATTTTCACAATCCTTCTTCATTTGAATCAGGTTCAGTATTTACTTTTTCAAATGTCATATCCTTTCTTTGACAGGACTCACATTTTTCCATAATACCAAATTCATTCTTGTACTGACCTTTTCCATCACATCTGAAACAGACCAATCTGTTCTAATTGATTCAGATATGAATTAAGGTTTGCTAACATGGAAAATTGTCTAAGATTTACAAAGATCATGCCTAGTTATCAATAAGATACCTTAAGAAAAGTAGATAGTTGAATTATTATAAAATCTAAAAATTAATTCAATTAGTCATGTATGCAATTTGGTTTGTATTTGAGAAAAATGATACCGAGTATTTTGCAAACATCATCAAAGAATTAAGTGTGAAATACAATTCTCAGTCATTCAAACCTCACATCACAGCATATGGATTAGTTGAGGTAAACCTTGATGAATTGGACAAAATTGTTACAAATAGCATTCAAGGTGAAAAACAGTTTGTAATTGAAAAAAGCAATGTGTCTTATTCTGATGTTTTTTGGAAGACATTATGTGTAGAGTTTAAGCCAAATGAACAATTGATGAGAATAAGTAGGAAATTAACAGAGTCTTTAGAGTCATATAGTAAATATGAATTCATTCCGCATGTTAGCTTAATTTACAAAAAAATGAATCCAGAAGAACAGAAAGTACTAGTCAATTCTATAGTCATCAAAGAGCATTTCAAAGTTACCGGTATGGTGATTCAACAATTTCATGAAGACATAGAAAAATGGAAGATTGTCAAAAAGCATGAATTAATTTTGGGAAAAACCCTTTAGTCCATTTAAAGAATAAATTCTTCCCCCATGTTTTCAAATCTTTTTGAAACGAATCTAAATTACATTAAAAAATTAAAAAGTATGGAAAATTTAATTTCCAATAATCTCAATTTTTTCTGCACCGGCTAGGAAGTACACTTTGACAGTATTTCCATGAACATATGCATCATCCCATTCCTCGCCATCAACAATTACCATGTCAACGGTTTTAAATTGCGGAATATCTATCGTGATTTTCCCATCATCAAATGCATCAATCAAGACGGTAACTGTGCCAGAGGCTCTATCAAAATTGTTGCTTTTTAGAACAGCGCCAGTTATAGAATCAGATGAACTGCCATGTTTCTTGTATTCATTATTTTTTATAGAATCATCATGAGTTGATTTTTCCATATTTTTTGTATTTGTAGAAACATTTGGACTCACATCCTGTCCTATTTCAGAACACAGCCTATCTCCACAGACGATGTTTTTTGTTGCACTACCGTATTTTTGGTTGGAAGTTCCTTGTGCCTTTTTTGCATCTGCAGGCTCAATTTGCATTCCCATTACCATTACAGCAACAAGTGCGATTACAAAAACTGTTGTTGTATATCTTTTTTGCATATTTTTGGGAAGTTTGTCCTAAATTTAAACTGGATCATAGTAACATATTATCATCATTTCATTTTTTCTTAAAATTTAAATTGATTTGATTTTTGCATATTATTTATAACATGTCGTGTAACGGAGTTTGTAATAATTTCAAAGCAACAAAACCCTCCAAAGGTGGACGATATGAAGATGGGCAAAAAAGATGTCAAACTTGTGATATCTTTGTCTATCATGATGGATTGTATTGTCCATGTTGTAACATGAGATTGCGTATGTCATCAAGATATGTAAAAATCAAAGAAAAAGCAATTCCTTTGATTCGATTATGACTTGAAAATCTTATTTTAATCGACAATTCTTAATATCGGAATAGGGCAGGCTTCATCGTTGGATAAAAAAGAGATTCTAAAAGAATTTTCATCAGATCCTGATAGATACTACAATGTCAAGCTGTTTCAAGAAAAGGGTTTTGTGAGAAAATCATGTGATAAATGTGGAAGATTCTTTTGGACTCTAGATTCAGATAGAACTTTGTGTCCTGATGATGGATTGGACACTTATTCATTCATAGGAGATCCTCCAACTACAAAGAGGTTTGATTACACTCAGGCTTGGAGACAAGTAGAAGAGTTTTTTGTAAAAAATAATCACAAGTCAGTTAGTCGTTATCCTGTCGTTTGTAGATGGCGTGATGACTTGTTTTTTACCATTGCATCAGTTGTTGACTTTCAGAGAGTGATGGGTTCCAAGGTAGTCTTTGAGTTTCCTGCAAATCCACTTGTGGTTCCCCAAACTTGTCTGAGATTCAAGGATTTGGAAAACGTTGGGGTAACTGGCAGACACTTTTCTAGTTTCTGTATGATCGGACAGCACAGTATTCCAGAAGATAATGGCTACTGGAAAGACGAATGTGTTGATTTGGATTATAGATTACTAACTGAACAATTTGGTATAAAAAAAGAAGAAGTCGTCTTTGTAGAAGATGTGTGGGCAGGTGGTGGCTCCTTTGGTCCATCACTGGAGTATTTTGTTCGAGGTTTGGAATTAGGAAATGCAGTGTTTACTGAATTTCAGGGAGAATTAGGACAACATACAACACTAGACCAGAGAGTAATTGACATGGGTGCAGGATTAGAGAGATTTGCATGGATTACCATGGGAACACCAACAGCTTATGATTGCTGCTTTGGTCCAATTAATCAGAAATTATTTGATACCATAGGAATTGATTCAGATTCTGAAGTTTTGAAAAAATACTTTACAGAAATTGCAAAAGAGATTGATCACTATGATGACTTGAATGATGTAAGACGTCTTGCAGTAAAAAATGCAGGAATCACAGATGGCCAACTAGACAAGATGGTAACACCGCTTGAAGGAGTCTATCTAATTGCAGATCATCTTAGAACTTTGATATTTGCAATAACTGATGGTGCACTGCCAAGTAATGTTGGTGGAGGATATAATCTTCGAATGATGTTGCGAAGAATTAATGCAACAATTAGTAAATTAAATCTGAAACTTGACATTGATGACTTGATTGACACTCATATTGATTATCTCAAAGATACCTATCCTGAGCTAGACGAGAAAAGAGAAGACGTCAAAGAAATCCTCAAATTAGAATCTCAGAGATATGAAGAATCCAAAGTTCACATGAAGAAAAAGGCTGAAAAGATTCGCGAAAAAGGTACTCCATCAGTTGATGAACTCATAACTCTATACGAATCAGACGGAATCACGCCTGAATATCTCAAAGAAGTTGATGCAATTTCTGAAGTTCCATCATCATTTTACTCTAAACTATCTGATTTGCACCAGTCTGAAAAGAAAAAGGCAATCACAGAACTGCCATTAGAGCACTTGCCTGAAACCGAGACTTTATTTTATAAAGACGATCCAATGGAGTTTGATGCTAAGGTAATCAAGGTCTTCGACGATTATGTTGTGTTAGATAGAACTTCATTTTATGCAAGAGGAGGAGGACAAGAACCAGACTATGGAACCATTGCAGGATACAATGTAATCAATGTCGATAAACATGCACACATTATCGTTCACCAGTTAGAAGGCGGAGTACCAAAAGAGGGAGAGACAGTAAAGTGTAAAGTTGATGCAACACGTCGTTCCAACATTACAAAGAATCATACCAGCACACATATCATTAATGCATCATCACGTGGTGTTTTGGGTTCATGGATTTGGCAGCACTCTGCATTCAAAGACAATGATCATGCAAGATTAGACATTACACATCATTCATCATTGACTGATGAGCAAGTACAGCAAATAGAAGATGCTGCAAACAAGATGGTAAAGCAGAACCTTACAGTTAACATTGATTACTATGATAGAGGAACTGCAGAGCAGACATACGGATTTAGAATTTATCAGGGAGGTGTGGTTCCAGTAAAATCAGTAAGAATTGTATCAATAGAAGATCAAGATGTAGAAGCTTGTGGGGGAACACATGTCAAACAAACAGGGGATATTGAATTAATCAAAATTACAAAGACTAAACGAATTCAAGACGGTGTTGTAAGAATAGAATTTGTTTCAGGTCCTAATGCGTTTGATTATGTTAAGAAACAAGAGATCGAGTTAAAACAAAAAGAGCAAGAAGATGCAGCAAGAGTAGAACTAGAGAAGAGAAGAGACGAAAATAAACAAAAAGCAAGAGAGCAGATTCCAATTTTACTTGAAAAGATTCTAGGTGGTGAATCAGGAGATTTGGACGGAATTACTGTAAAGAACAAGATTTGTTTTACTGCAAGTGAAAACTATGATGAATATTTCCACTTGAATTTTGGCAAGAAATTGATAGCTAAAGATGGAAATTCAGCATTTTGTGGAATATTTGAGGCTGGTCCAACTATTAGAGTAATGGTGTATGCAGGAGAGCAATCAGGCGTGAATGCAGGTATGATTGCAAAGGAAATCTCTGCAATTTTGGGCGGATCTGGAGGAGGTGATACTAAATTTGCCCAAGGCGGAGGAAAAGACACATCTAAAATGGAGCAAGCCGCAGTCAAAGCAAAATCAATGATTTTAGGAGAATAAAAATTTGGCAATTAACTGGAATGAGATAGAAAACAAATGGCGTAACAAGTGGATTGAAAACAAAGACTTTGAGACAAATCCGAATGAAAAACCAAAAAAATTCATCACAGTTGCATATCCGTATCCCAACTCACCTCAACATATCGGACACGGTAGAACATACACATTAGCCGATGTTCATGCAAGATTTTACAGAATGCAAGGATACAATGTATTGTTCCCAATGGGATTTCATTATACTGGCACTCCTGTACTTGGAATGGCAAAAAGAATTCAATCACAAGAAAAAGAAATTCTCGATGGACTACGAAATATCTACCATGTTCCAGAAGATGCAATCAAGACATTTGTTGAGCCAATAAAGATTGCAGATTATTTTCACGAAGAGATAAAGTCGGGCATGATTGAGATGGGTTATTCCATTGATTGGAGACGAGAATTTACCACAATAGTTCCAGGTTATCAAAAGTTTATCGAATGGCAAATCACAACACTCAAAGAAAATGACAGAATCATTCAAGGCAGCCACCCAGTTGGGTGGTGTCCTGTAGATCAAAACCCAGTATCACAACATGATACAATGGGTGATGTTGAACCAAAGATTGATGACAAAAATTTCCTAATTAAATTCAAGTTTGGAGAATTCATATTTCCAATCACAACACTGCGACCTGAAACAATTTTTGGAATTACAAACTTGTGGGTTAATCCAAATACTGTTTACAAAAAAGTTGCAGTAGACAATGAAAAGTGGATAGTTTCTAAAGAGTGTGCACAAAAGATTTCATTTTTTGAAAAACAAGTAACAGTTGAAGGCGAGATTCCTGGAAGTGAAATAATTGGAAAATATGCTACAAACCATGACGGACGAGAAATCCCCATATTGCCAGCTGATTTTGTAGAACCAGAAATGGGAACAGGTTTGGTAATGTCAGTGCCAGCTCATGCACCAAAGGATTGCCAGGCATTAATCGATTTGAAGGCTAAAAACTATGATTTAGCCTCAAAAATTGAGCCTATTCCGATTATTGTTACAGAAGGATACGAAGAGATTCCTGCAAAAGAGATTTGTGAAAAAATGGGAGTTTCTGACCAATCAGATGATAAATTAGAAGAGGCAACAAAGGAGCTTTATCTCAAAGAGTTTACTGATGGAAAACTCAACGACAAATGTGGACAGTTTGAGAATGAAAAGGTTCAGTTTGGACGAGACAAAGTTAGAGATTGGTTGCAAGAAAACGGTCATCTAGAAAAATTCCCAGTACTTGAGAATGCCCCAGTGCGTTGTCGTTGTGGAGCAGAATGTGTTGTTAAAATATTGAACAATCAATGGTTTCTCAATTATGGAGATGAAGAGTGGAAAAAGTTGGCAAGGAATTGTTTGGATGAGATGAACATTCTACCAAATAATATCAAAACAGAATTTATTGAAGTGATTGATTGGTTGCACGAGCGAGCTTGTGCAAGACAACAGGGATTGGGAACTAAACTTCCATGGGATAAGGATTGGATCGTAGAATCACTCTCTGATAGTGTAATCTACATGGCATACTATACCATCTCACGATTTGTAAATGATGGAACCGT
>JBHHVV010000068.1:0-6586 GCA_046754445.1 Candidatus Nitrosopumilus sp. | reverse complement strand
ATGATAGAATTATTGGAAAAGTCTTTTGTAGGGGAATCATGCTCAATGAAGAGATTTTGAAGGAAAGTGTAGGAGAGATCAATACAATACAATGTTCTCAAAGTGAATTCAAAGATGAACCATGGGCAAAAAATTATGGGTGTTAATTTTCGATAAAATCTCCTATAATAGAACCAAAGCAAGAAATTGTTTGAATGATTAAAGTGCCGCGGGCGGGATTTGAACGCGCGACAGCCCGGTCTTCAGCCGAGTGCTCTCCCAGGCTGAGCTACCACGGCACTTAGAAAAAAAGGATTAAGTTGAGGAATTAAAGTTTGTCTAATTGTTCGATCAATGATGATTTTTTTATACAAATTCCAGTTACATTTTTCTTTTGAAAATTTTGTTATACGCTGAACAAATTTTTATCAATATACGGTGGCGACGGAATTGAAATACTAAACAGCGTAAATAATACTATTGGCAATACAAATGGCAATAAGGTTAGCATAATTCCCAAAATAAAGCCACGAATTGCACGATCTCTGTGATCATTTTTTAATACAAATAACATAATCGTTCCCCCAACAAATCCCAGAAAAATAGGCAATAGATACCAAATAGCTGAACGTGGTCTAGGATTATCAGAATTCACACCCAAAATAATTCACCATGTAAATAGTATTTTTATCAGATAATAATTTATTTGAATCTAATTACCATGAAAAATCAAATTACTCTCAACAAATATATGAAATTTGTAAGGTCTAATCAGTAAGTGTTAGGTTATCCATCTAATCTCAATCCGTTTCTTCTTAATCCAAATTATTGATGTTCAATGATAAAAAAAGTATTTAGTTTTTCAAAGATTTTTGCAAAATCTCATTAATTACTTTAGAAAAACTAACGGAAGACGTAGATTGTTTGATTTGTTTTGCTTGTAATTCTCTAAGTTTTTTTATTGTATTTTGTTCCAATACTACAGTGATTCTTTTACTCATAAAATAAAATAGAATTTTATGCATATATGTGATAATTAACATTGTTAATTAGTACTTGAAAGTATCTAATAATATCGGGCTTATATTTGAAAAATGAATGAGAAAAGATAATTCAATTTCGAATTCATTATGGGATATGTAATTTTGGTTAACAAAAGTTGGTGAAAGTTTATCTTTTTAGATCTTCCAGAGAATATCATCTCTATCTTTTCGTTTATTGATTAAGCGTCCCATTACGAAAAACAAATCAGATAATCTATTGAGATATTTAATACAGTTTGAATTTATCTCATCTTTTTCACTCAAATGGACAACTTGAGTTTCTGCTCTACGAATAATGGTTCTAACATAGTGTAATTGGGCACCTGCAACATCACCGCCAGGTAAAATGAAATTAGTCAATGGAGGCAATTCTGTTTCAAATTTATCAATATATTTCTCTAATTTTTCAATCATTTCTAAGGATATTCTATTTTTTAGATCATTCAAGTTTGAATTTGAAAGGTCAGCTCCGACTAAAAATAATTCATTTTGAATGTCAGTCAAAATTTTTTCAACATCATCATCCAATGAATTGGATAAAACAACTCCCAATGCAGCATTTGCTTCATCTACAGTTCCATATGCAATAATTCTAGGATGGGATTTTGATATTCTATAATTTCCTTGAATTCCAGTATTTCCATCATCTCCTGTTTTTGTATATATTTTCAACAACATACAATATCTGAATCAACTATTATGTTGTTCGAAAATCAAATATGAAAATTCATTAGGAGAACATTATCAGATCACCACGATGTTGGATTTTTTCAAAATTGCGTTAAACCTTAAAAAAATTCCTAGACAAGGTTGGATTGATAAACTAAATGTGGACAATCCAGAATCAGTTGCAGATCATTCCTACTCTATGGCTTTAATGAGTATGGTGATATCAGATTTGGAAGATTATGATTCTGAAAAAATTCTCAAAATGGTTTTACTTCATGATTTGGCTGAATCAAAAATAGGAGATTTTACTCCTGGACAAATCGATTTGAATCAAAAGAAAAAATTAGAACAAACTGCTTTTTTGGAAATAATTGAACAGTTACCTCAGCCAATTAAATCAGACTATTTGAAAATTTGGCAAGAGTATGTGGACAATAATTCAGCAGAATCAAAATTAGTGCATCAAACAGATAAATTGGAAATGGCATTGCAAGCAAAAGATTATGAAAAAAAAGGTTACCCAAAAGAAAAAATTGAATCCTTTTTTGAGTCATCAAAAAAAGAAATCACAGATTCAAAGTTAAAAGAATTATTTACAAAGATATCTGAAGATAGTCAGTAGAAATGTCTGAAAGAAGTAAGGATGAATTGATTGATGCACAAAAACAAGTAATAGGAGTTTTGTTTGAAGTAATCAAAAGATTACAAGCAAATAATGATCTAGATGAAGAATATTTTAAAATTGTTTCAAAAGAAAACAAAAATGAAAAACGCCTTAATGAAATTTTAGACGAAAGAACAGAAAACTCAAAAATTGTTGGTAGATTGCTTGAAAAATTAGAAACTTAATGTCCACAACTACAATCATCATCAGAAATTATTCTCAGATGTGCAGTTTGTTGATATTTGTCTTGTATGTAATTAGAGAGATTTGTGATTCTAATTCGAGGTTCTCTTGTAGTCCAGCTCCCTTCATTTTCAAACCAGAATTCAATTTCATCAATATCATATCGCTCATTACTTTCAACAAGATTTTTAAAAATTTTTTTAATTTCAATTATATCGGATTCAGATAATTTTGTTTTATCTTCAACCATTGTTGTAATTTCATTTAATTTTATGATAACATTATTTGTAAGAGGCATTAACTATGTAAAGTAAAGATTCTATAACTATCTTTTGAAGAGTCATTCTTTTTATAACAATTAGGTAAATTGAAAAATATGCAATATTTTCAGGCCTTGAAATTGGGACAAAAAAGAGTTGCATCATCTAGAGAATATCTCAACAAACTAACTAATGGCCGTGCTATGCCTGCATTAGCTCTGATTGATACTAAATCTAATGTTTGGGAGCCTGTAGGAGAAGAAAATCTTTATGCATTTGTGGATGAATCAGCAGGATTTGTTTTAACTGACAATAGCGGCTACATTCTAGCGTTAGTAGACAAAACAGGTTCATCAAAAACAATTGTTCAAGGAGTAACAAAGCAACAAAAAGAAAATCTTGAAAAAATATTCGAGGCTGACAATATTACAAAATTTGAAGGGAAGGTAATCTTACCAGTTTAGCATTAGCCTTGAAACAAAACGTAAACCTTTAGTTATCACAGTGTGAACCATAATAAAATGAGTAAATATTCTGAAGAAATCGAAGTACGCGGCCATCTGATAGATTCATCTATCCTTACAAAGATCTTTGATAAAATTATGGATCTTCGAGGAGAATTTGAAGTAGAAGAGATTGACATCGGTAAAAGAAAAAAAGATCAATCTTATGCACGATTACTTATCAAAGGAAAAAATCAGAAACATTTGGATGAAATTTTAGAAACCGTTTATCGTGAAGGTGCTGTATCTAAAACTCAAAAAGAGATCAAATTAGAAAAAGCTCCAAAAAACTATGTTATGCCAGATAATTTTTACAGTACAACTAATAATCACACCCAAATTTTTCATAAAAAGAAATGGATTCAAGTTGAAAACATGATGATGGACAAATGTATTGTTGTAAAGCAAAACAGAGCATTTTGTGTTCCAGTAAGAGATGTGAAAAAAGGAGACCAAATTATTGTAGGTGAAGAAGGTATCAAAATTACACCTCCAGAACGACCAAGAGAAGGCGTCAATGTTTTTGAGTTTATGGGTAGTTCAAGTTCAAGTGAGAGACCAACACAGCATATTGCAAAAAAAGTAGCTGATGACATTTACAATACCAAAAAGAATGGGGGTAAAATTGTCATAGTAGGCGGTCCTGCAATTGTTCATACGGGTGCAGATGATGCCGTATCAGAATTGATAAGATCAGGTTATGTTGATGGGGTTTTAGCAGGAAACGCTCTAGCAGTTCACGACATTGAATATGCGACATTGGGAACATCATTAGGTATGAATGTTCATGATGCTACTTTGGCATATCATGGTCATAGAAACCATATGGATACAATTAATGCCGTATTCAAAGCAGGTTCTATTGCAAACATGGTAAAGACCAAAAAATTGACAAAGGGGATAATGTATGAATGTGTACAAAACAAAGTTCCATTTGTCCTGGCAGGTTCCATTCGTGATGATGGTCCATTACCAGATGTGATTACAGATGTTGCTCAAGCACAACGTGAATACAAAAAAGTCCTAAAAGATGCAAATATGGTAATCATGATTTCTACCATGTTGCATTCTATTGCAACAGGAAATATGTTACCTGCAAATGTGAAAGTTATTGTTGTGGATATCAATCAACCAACAGTTACAAAACTAATGGATAGAGGGACATGGCAAGCATTGGGAATTGTATCTGATGTTGGAGCATTTTTACCGATGGTAGTGCAACAAATTAGAAAAAAGAAATAATCATGGCAAAAGTCTAGGATGCAATATATGCATCCCATCCGAATCTAATTCTATAGGGTGAATTTGCTCGCTATGTTTTATACCTCGCATTTTAGTAACTTGAACTGTTCGCTCCATAGAATCTCCTGCTCTAGTATGTCGCAGTTGAATTATTCCAGAAGTCACAAACCATTCTAATGGAATCTCATCTTCTGAATTTTCAGATAGAATTAAACTAGTTACTCCAAAATTTTCTAATGCCTGAACCATTCCTTGAAGCCCTTGTCTCATGTTAAATTTATTAGAATATTGCATAGACAGGATTGTTACTGAATCAATTACAATTCTTTTTGCATCAATACGTTTGATACTGCTCAAGAGTAATTTTGTTAAATGTTCAAATGGTAATTTTTCTCCCCTGTAAAGAGAGTCATCTTTACCAATTAATTCATCTTGAATTTTGAAGGGTCTCGCATCAACCATCAATATTTTATCATCAGATATCAGATCATCAAAATCCCAACCATAAGATTTACAGTCATTTTTAATTTCTTCAATATTTTGAGACAGTGTAACATATACTCCTGGTTCATCAAAATCTCTAGCACCAGAATATAGGAATTGTAATCCCATGGTGGTTTTTCCACTACCTGGGGGACCAGAAACACTAACAGAACGACCTATTTTCAGGCCTCCGGAAATGACAGAGTCTAACCCGGGAATGCCTGTCTTTACTTTTGAGTATGTAGAATCCATTGCGATACAGAAATTAATGAAATTTTCTATATAAAGAAGGAGACTAGATTGAATCTTACAAAGTCTTTTGGAACAATATCATAGATGAATATTTTTAGAATTTGTCCATAATGAATCAAAAAGTAATTTCATCGCATACACCATTGAATTTGAATTGGTCCACATTGCAAAGGGCTCGTCTGGCATAGTTGCGTTTTTTGTGAAAAACAACATTTCGGAATCATCTTTTAAAATAAAACACAGATGATTTTGAATGTCTTTATGGAGTTTTTTAATGTTCTTTCTTTCTAAATCATCAAAGATGTATGTAGTTTTATCAGAACATCCACTCAACAACCGAAATTTTTGTTTTGATTTGACAAAAGATTCTAGAAAATCCCCATGGTATAATTTCAGATAATCTTTTTCAGAACCTAAAATTAAAAATTCATCTTGACGACTATCAGTCATTTCTGTAATTTTTGATTGAATTTGATTTGCGCCTTTTAGCATCTGAAATTTTTCTTCCACATCAGAAGTAATTGATTCAAATGCAGGAATGTTGTTCCAAATTTCAGATAATCCTTTTTCCATGTGTTCTAATGATTTGACACGTTCTTTTTCTGAATTAATTAAAACCCAAATAGCTTTATCCAAAGGTAATGCCGTAAATCTTATCGGATGATCAAAAGTTGCTGAAACAATGCCTTTGTTTTGTAATGCAGATAACAAGTGATAAGTTTCAGTTCTAGGTAATTTTAGAGATTTACATACATCTGGGGCAGTCTTTGACCCATATTTTCCAAGATAAACAAACACTTTGCTTTGATTCGATGTTAAACCATATTGTAATAATTCTGCTTGAACCTTTTCAATGGATAATTTGTATTCATATAATTGTGAATCTGGTGTGGAGTCAAATACGGATGATTGAGTTGTCTCTTTAGCCATGTTTTTTCGAGATCCTCATTAAGAAAACACTAGACTATATTGTTGTAAAGCTAAAAAAGTTAGATCGACTTGATCGTTTTTGTAAGTATTTGCAGTATTTGGACGCCAAAATCAGGCATGACTGATTAAATTTTAAACGTTAAATGATAATAATTAACAAAAATGCAATTTTTTAATTGATCTAAAATTTTAACAAAATATTATAAATATTGAAAAATTTTAACTCATACCTAAAATTATCAATTTTCATCCAAGTAAATTCAAGAATTTAGTAATTATGGATATTTTCTGATTTTAGAAAACAACAAAAAATATGACAAAAAGAAAAGACTTTTTCATTTCATTTCAAATATAGTTCATTTTTGCTGAATGTATTAT
>JBHHVV010000067.1:0-6701 GCA_046754445.1 Candidatus Nitrosopumilus sp. | reverse complement strand
GAAAATATTCATGTATATTTTTCTGGCAATGAAGGATTCCATGTTTATGTTTACAATTCACAGTTTCAACAAATTGGTTCTAGAGAGAGATCAGAATTATCTGATTACATAATGTTACGTGGAGTAATCCCTGAAACATTTGGAATGAAAAAATTCAAACCAAATCGTTCATCATTTCCAGATTTTAATGAAAATGGATGGAGAGGCAGATTTTCTAAACATGTATTTGGTTCAAAATCAAAACGCTCAAAAATTATTTCAGAATTACTCACAAACGGATATTCTTCTTTTCAAAAATCACTTGATGATATAGCAGAAAACATTGGAGTAAAAATTGACCCAAATGTTACGATGGATATTCATAGGATCTTTAGATTGCCTGGTTCTATAAACAGCAAGAGCGGTCTTGCAAAAATTCACTGTGAAAATCTGTCCAAGTTTGATCCATATACGGAAGCATCTTTTCTTAGTGATGATTCTATAGAAGTAATTGCAAATTCTCCAATTGAATTTAAACTAAAAAACAAAAAATTTGGTCCATACAATAATGAAAAAGTAACAATTCCAACATTTGCTGCAGTCTATATGATCTGTAAAAAATTAGCAAGAATTGCTTAATTCTGCTGGTAAGACATTAATTTACCAAATCTTAACAAAATTTGATTTTGTATAGCGCCTCTACTGATAAGCAAGCTCCACCTCCTGACGCTGGAAAATTCATCCGGCTAGGCATTGTTGTCATTATAGGAATAGTAATCTTCGCTATGGTTGGAAATCAAGCAGTAATTTTATCAATGAATTTCACCGAATTTGGCGATCAATTCACAAAACCGCTTTACTATACTCTAGTTTCAACAATTATCTTATCAGCAATTGCTTTAGTACGTGTAAATATTGCTGGAAGATCTTCAATTTTTTGGTATGGTATCAATACCGCAATAGGCTTTCTTGGAAGTGGAGGTCAGCAACCAATCTCAAATAATATACGAAGTTTCAAAGATTACAAACTATCCTCTCCGCAATTTGCAATCTGGCAAATAACCAAAATTTTCCTTTTTGGAGCATTCTTTGCAAATATTATGTTTGGATTTGCAGCAATTTCCTTTATTGATGGAAACTATTTAGGAATAGAGAATCTTCCACAATTATTTTCTTTACCTTTTGTAACTCCCGAAAATAATCCAAATTATGCAGCAGAAAACGTTGTTCCTATGATTCCAGCTTTGGTAATTTTAATTCCACCAATACTTGCAGCAATAGGATTACGTTTAGTTTTGTATGTTGGAATTCATAGAATAATCCAAGTAATTACTTCATTTTTACAAGATTCAAATGAAGGAAAACCACGATATCTAAATTATGTTTCAACTATTGAAGGAATAATTGGAATTGGTATTATATGGGCAGGATTTAATCTCTTCTTTACAGATCAAATTGATTACAATACACGATATGTAATTGGTGGTACACTATTCATAGGATTTGCACTAATATCTTTTTCAGTAGTTGATAGAATTCGTGCACGTGTACTAACTCATATGTTTAAGAGAGATGTTTACATTAGAATTTTAACAATAATTGCAATTGCAATAATTGTAGCAGGAGTTGTATCTGTTAACAACAGTATTGCTGATGCAAAGAAGATTGAATTTTTGGGACCATACACTGCTCAACAAATTGGAGTTAACAGATATCTTGGGGAATTAAATAACGTACAAGAAAATACGCATGATGTACAATTAACATCAGTTTCTCCAAATAATATTAAAAATTATGTAAATCAAAATAGTGACGTACTTGATGTGATTCGAGTCTGGGATTGGGAAGCAGCTTTTGCCAAATTAAAGCCTGAAATTGGATTAATTCCATATGTAGACTTTGAAGATAATGACATTCTACGATTCAACAATACTTTGTATTGGACTGCTTCAATGAAGCCAATTCTTCCAACATCTGTGAGTCTTGAAAATAGGTGGTATAATGAACATCTTGTATATACTCACGTACCTAATGGATTTTTGACTCTTGAAGCAACTGATGGTCAGATAGTTGACAGTGGTGAATTCTTCAAACAAAGAGAAATTTACTATGGTGAAGGTGGATTATTTGAACAGACATGGTCAGGTTATCCAAATTCACGAGATAATCAAAACAGTGCTGAGCTTGGAGGAGTGTCTTATTCAGGTTTAGGTGGATTGGATGTTTCACCACCACTTAGTTGGATTTTTGAACCAAACTTTTTACTTTCATTTCCTGCAGAACCTGTCCATATAATGCGATACAAAGATGTTAATGATAGAATGAAAACTCTGTATCCTTACTTCCTTTATGATTTATTTGGAAAAGAATTAGATTCACTTCCTGTAACTGATGGAAAAAACTCCTATTGGTTAATCCCATTAATTATTGGATTTGATACAAATGATGTTCCTTGGTCGGTTGGAAATCCTTACTTACGTTTAGTTGGTTATGCACTTGTAGATTCTTACAACGGTGAAATTCAATTACTAAAAACAGGTGATGACTTCTTTTCTGAAATGTTTTCCAAACAATACTCTGAACAATTCAAACCTATGCCAGCTTGGTTAGAAGAACAAATTAGATATCCTGTTGAATTATTCAATTGGAAAACAGAGATGTATAATATCTATCATGTAACAAATGTTGAGACATTTATTCAAGCCAATGAATTCTATGAAATCCCACGTGGTCTTGATACATATTATGTTGAAGCAAAACCCCCAGGCTTTAAACAGACTGAATTCTTAGGATTGTTGTCATTAGAATTAAGAGGTTCTCAAGGTAGAAATCTTGCAGGATACATGGTAGTTGAAAATGATCTAAAAGATCTAGGTAATTTACAATTTTACGAAGTTCCTTTAAATTCTACAACTAAATTAATTGGCCCTACTGCAGTAAGAGAAGCTCTAGATAGAGATCCAGAATTTGCTCAACTAAAGACACTTTTGAGAAACCCAAGAATTGGTGATAATATTTTGTATCGTGTTGGTGATCATGATGTCTACTTTATTCCTGTATACACTGCGGGAGCAGGTGGGGTAGTTGCTCAATTAGGAACAATTGCTGCAGTAGGTGCAGCATTTAATGGAGAATATTTTGTTGGACTAGGTGATACTCAAGAAGAAGCATTTGAGGCATATTTGAAAAAAGTTTCTGGTGTAGCACCAACAGCAACAACTGCTGATGGTAATTATGTTGAACTACTTAGAGGCGATAGAATTAATATAATAAAATCTGTATTTGAGGAAAATGATATTACAGTTGCTGAACCAACATCAATTCAAATTCCACTATCATTTAATGAAGGACAACAGTTCTTCTTTACTGAAAATGATCGTGAAAATACTAAAGAATTCTTATCTGAGTTCATTGATAACTTTGTGAAACCACGAAGTGACAGAGTTTTCATGTGGCAAGAGGAAAACAATCTTAATGTCGGAACAGTACTTGTGAGAGATGGAATTCCTGAGATTCATTATGTCTCAATAGAGGTAGGCAACTAATTGCTTCTTGTTGTTGACAATGGTTCCATCTACACAAAAAATTTAACAGACTTTCTTAATAAAAAAAATATTTTATTTGAGAAAACAACTCCAGAATTTTTTAATTTAGAAATACTTGAAAATTATAATAGTTTTATTTTATCTGGAAGAAGAAAAAATGAGAAAAAGACTAATGAAATAAACTCAAAAATTATCACTTATTCCATTAAAAATAATCATAAGTTACTTGGAATATGTTATGGTGCAGAAATTTTAGCTCTCACATTAGGCGGTACGATTAGAAAGAGTTTATCACTTCAAAAAGGAAATGAAAAAATCAAAATTATCAAAAATTGTTCAATTGCAAGTGGTTCTTTAGATGTTTTTGAAAGTCATGGATTTGAGATTTCCAAATTACCAAATCAATTGATTTCATTAGCAGAATCAAAAAACTGTAAATATGAAATCATCCAATATGAAAAAAAGCCAATTTTTGGAACTCAATTCCATCCTGAAATGAGTAAAGATGGTAATAATTTAATTGAACAATTCTGTCTGCTCTGATTAATTTTAATAACTCTCGATATTTCATTTATTCATGAAACAAGAAGAGCATGAATTACTTCTACCTATAGTTGAGGAAGAAAATATTTGTCTCCCATTACCAATCAATGTAATATCAAAATATTGGAATGTTGAATTATCTATTGCTGAAGCTAAAGAAACCGCAAAAAAATATGCAGAATCTGCTGGTAGTGTAATTATTGAAGGTATAGAATCTGCTGAAAGACAAGGTCTATCTTGTAAAATCATTAACTCATCTTTAGATGAATTAAAAAAAATCATTGATTCTGGAATTCCACCAATTGTAATTCTTCCAGGAATACCAGAAATTACTCAGCATGTTTCTGTAATTACTGGATATAATGTTGAAGAAAAAACAATTCTTCATTATATTCAGAAAGGCAATCAAGAAGGAGAACAACAAGAAGGAGCAATTCCAGAAAATATCTTTGATAAAGAATGGTCTGAAGAAAGCCGATTATTACTAATACTTGCTCCAACTGATATTCTATCTTCAATAACATTAGAAAATGATTTCACTAACAAGTGTAATCGATTATGTTTTGAATCTGAGAGAACAAATATCCTAAAAAATTTTTCGGAATCAATTAAATTATTAAATCAAGCATTAGACATAGATCCAAATAATTCAACTGCTTTACATCTTTTAGGTTCAATAATGAATGAACAAAATTCTCCAGAATGTGTTAAATTTTATGAAAAATGTTTGGACATCAATAATAGATCATATCTTACATACAATGGTTTAGGAAATTATTATCTTAAAACAAATCAATTCAAAAAAGCAGAAAATTATTACACTAAAGCAATTGAAATTAATCCAAAAAGATCTGCAAAAATTTACAAAAATAGAGCTTATCTAAGGGAAAAACAAAATAAAAATTCTGAAGCAAAAGATGATCTTAAAACTTATTTGAAATATTTTCCAAAAGCACCCGACAGAGGAGTCATTGAGCAAGCAATAAGAGAAATATAATGCGGAGTGCGGGATTTGAACCCGCGGCCTTCAGCTTGGGAAGCTGACGTCATACCAGACTAAACTAACTCCGCATAAGACAAATTCGTTAACTATGATTAAATATGTTAATTACGAAAATAACATATGGATGCAAGATGCCCAGAATGTGAAAAAGTTGCAGTTCTAGATGAAAAAATTACTAATGTAAAATGTCCACATTGTAATTTTGAAGCAGACTATGATACATATTTAGAAATCATGAAAGATCAAGCAATCAATATGGCAACTGATTATATTCCTGATAGACCAGGGATTTAATCACCAATAATTTCCTTTATCTGAACAATCTAGATGAGCACCGCAGTTGGGACAAAACATATGACATGCTTGCATATTAACCATTTTTTGATCGCATCTAGGACATCTTATGTCTTCATCCATGCCTATCTTTACTAATCTTGATTTAAAAATAATGTCCAAAGATTAATTAGTCGTTCATTTTTTTTTTGGAATACTTGGCAAACTTTAAGCTTACAATATCTGACACTAAAGGAAAGTCATTGTCTAAAGAACTCAAAGACAGTGAGGCAAATCCTTTGTTAGGATTACAACTAGGAAATGAAACTGATGCATCCGTTGTAGGATTAACTGGAAAATTAAAACTCACTGGCGGAAGTGACAAGTCTGGTGTTCCTATGAGAAATGATGTACATGGAGCTGCAAGAAAACAAGTTCTGCTATCTAAAGGAGTAGGGTTACAAGATGCAGAAAGTGGACAAAGAAAAAGAAAATTGATGCGTGGAAATACAGTTTCAGAAGAAATCTATCAAGTAAATTGTAAATTTGATGGAGAATTACCAGTTGAAGCACCTACAGATGATACTGCAGAATCTTCAGAAGAAAAAACTGAAGATAAAAAAGAATAACTTAACATATACCGATTCTACATTTTGACTCATGCATTGGAGAGAAACTCTTCCTGAATGGTACATAAAAAAATATGGATATCAACCATGTGTTAACATTGGAACTGCAGGTCATGTGGATCACGGAAAAACTACTCTAATTCAAGCATTAACTGGTTCTTGGACTAGTGTTCATAGTCAAGAATTAAAACGTGGAATTACAATTCGTGTAGGTTATTCTGATGCTGCTTTTTACAAATGTAAAAGTTGTGAAGAACCTTTAGGATACTCCACAACTCCAAAATGTAACAATTGTGGAAAAGAAAGCGAATTATCTAGAGTTGTAAGTTTTGTAGATAGTCCTGGACACGAAAGTCTGATGGCAAATATGCTTTCAGGTTCTGCATTGATGGATGGTGCTTTATTGTTGGTTGCTGCTAATGAAAAAGTTCCAAAACCACAAACCAAAGAACATCTTTTAGCTCTTCAAACACTTGGAATACAACAAATAGTAATTGTACAAAATAAAGTTGATCTACTTCCCTACAAAGAGGTAATGACAAACTATCAAGATATAACTAAATTTGTTAAAGGAACCCATGCTGCAAAATCACCCATAATTCCAATTTCTGCTCAATCTGGATTAAACATAGATGCATTAATTGGAAGTATTGAATCAACAATAAAAACTCCAGAAAGAGATGAAAAGAAAGACACTGTAATGCATGTGTTACGTTCTTTTGATGTGAA
>JBHHVV010000066.1:0-6847 GCA_046754445.1 Candidatus Nitrosopumilus sp. | reverse complement strand
AGAATCCAGATAATGTACTAAGAAAAATTTTGAAGATTATTTGAATCTAAACAATATTCATCCTTGAACATAAATAGTCATATCCCAAAAGGATTTTGTGAAAGCAGTAATTCTTGCTGGAGGATTAGGTACAAGACTACAACCATACACAACATTTCTTCCAAAGCCAATGCTACCATTAGGTGAAAAACCAATCTTGGAACATATTATTGATTGGTCAAGAAAGAACGGTGTTAAATCAATTGTATTATGTGTAAGCTATCTTAGAAAAACTATTGAAGATTATTTTGAAGATGGTAAACGATTCGGAGTAGATATAGAATATGCAATTTCAAATAAACCATTAGCTACTGCAGGACAACTAAAAACGGCTGAAGAGTTCATAGACGATACGTTTGTTTGTATTTATGGAGATTCAATTTTTAATTTTAGCCTTAGAAATATGATAAAACAACACAAAAAGAAAAAAGCATTTGTTACGATGAGTCTAAATGAATACACAACAAATCTGCCATATGGAGTTATTGAAACTTCGAAAAATGGAAAAGTGTTAAGTTGGAATGAAAAACCTGAGATCAAAGCCAATGTAAACATGGGATGTTATGTAATGGAACCTGACGTCTTGAAAATGATTCCAAAAAATAAACCATATGGAATGGATGACGTGATTAAACGATCCATGAATAAGAAAAAATTGATCAGTGGTTTCTTAACAAAAAAAGGTTTTACAGATATTGGAAACAAAGCATCATACAAAAAAGCATATCAGGAATATATTCAAAAGTTAGGTAAGATCTGATAAGAAAAATGAGTGAA
Source organism: Candidatus Nitrosopumilus sp. (assembly GCA_046754445.1). Taxonomy (GTDB): domain Archaea; phylum Thermoproteota; class Nitrososphaeria; order Nitrososphaerales; family Nitrosopumilaceae; genus Nitrosopumilus. Next base: position 6,031 of record JBHHVV010000066.1, on the reverse strand, counting down.
CCAATAATCAGAGAATTAAAAAAAGATGATCTTTTCAAGGGATTTCTAACATCTCTGGATTCATTAAGACAAGCAAGTAATATTAACAAAGAAAAAGCATTTGACATCTTTGAAAAAATTAATTCCAATCCAGACCACATTATTGCAGTTGCAGAACTAGACGGTAGTATTGTAGGCTCAACAACACTGTTAATTGAACAAAAATTTATCCACAACGGAGGTATTGTAGGGCATATTGAAGATGTAGTGGTAAACAAAGATTTCCAAGGGGAGAAAATAGGTGAAAAAATTATGAAATTTTTACTTGAAGAAGCAAAGAAACATGGATGTTACAAAACAATTCTTGATTGCTCAGATGACGTAAAACCATTTTATGAAAAATTGGGATTCAAAAAAGTAGCAAATGAGTTAAGATTTGATCACTTCTAAAAAAATTCTTTTTTTGGACGTTTCTTTTTTTCTTTTGTTAAATATGCACCAATACCAATCACAGGAAATGACAAGACAATAAACAACAAAGGAACATATTTTACAACATCTGTCATATACGTATCATCAATTTTATCAATTAGAGAATAACAGACAAGCATTCCTATCAACATAATTACTCCGCCACCAACTATCAGTCCACCAATAGATTTTGAACCATAGCGTCTTGTCATAATGTAAGGAACTGCTGCCAGTATTCCAGCAGGTGCAACACCAATAGAAATGAATTGAAATATTTTTGGATCAGGATCAAAGATAACTGAGAATTCTATTGTTTCAGGAACGTCAGTCATAAAATTATAAATTGAAATCATTTCACCTGCAAACATCACAAATAATGCCACACTAGTAATTGCAAGCCATTTCTCAATTGCCATAATTCAAACATATTACAGTTAATAAATAAACCATTCAAAAAATCATACGATGCCAACGAGGTTGGCTAATTCTTTTCTACATGCTGCACCGAGTTTTTCAGCAGCTTGTTCAGGAGATATATCATTTAAGAAAATACCATAACCACGTTCCAATCCTGACCAGGATTTTGTGATAGGGTAAATTTCAATATGCCAATGAATTTGTCTGCTGTTTTTCTTTTCAGGAGAAAGATGAAAAACAAGATTATACGCTACATTTTTGACAGTTTTTGACAATCCGCCCAAAGTTGCTCGTAAAATTAAAGACAAATCATTAATCTCTTTTTGAGTGATTTTTGAAAAACTTGTGGTGTGTTTTTTTGGAGAAATCCAGAATTCGTATGGGTATGAGGGGGACCAAGGGCAAAATGCGATAAATCCTTCAGTTTGAAGTACTTGTCTTGGACCTCCAATTTCTTCATTGACTGTTTGACACATTGGACAAACACCTTTTTCATTTAGAATTTTATGTGAAGCTTCTGCTTCATTCTCAATAACTGGAGGAATTGTAGAAAATGTTAGAAGATTAAGATGAGGATGTGGATTAGAATTACCTGCAAGTTCACCATGATCAGCATAAATTGAAACATAAGTTACACCTTTTTGCGTGTATAACCATCTCAATCTATCTTGAACAACAACTAAAACGTTTGACCACTGTTCAGTATCAATTGATGCAAACGTATCTTTTTCGTTTGGAGATGCAACAACAATGTAATGATATCCATATGCAGGTTCGCTATAGAAAGGTCTATCACTGTAAGAATTTTCAGCATCTATTGAAACGATAGGGTTTTTACTCTCAAAAACTCTAATTGCCCATCCTTCTACATATTCATCTTCATTGTCTTGTAGTCTTTGCAACATTCCATCTTTTGCTACAAGTGAAAGTACTGAAGGGTTTGTCATGGATTCATTACCAGGTGCAAAGGGTAATTTTTTTGGATCAATTACTTTATCATCTTTTTTTGAAACAATCATGAAACGCTCAGAAACATAGTCTTTGCGCATATCTCCCATAATTGTAACTGCAAGTAAATGTCTGTTAAAACGTTTGCTGAGATCTAATTAGAATCAAAAATTAAAAATAACAATTTAAAAAATCTAAAAAGTTACAAAAATCATACTTTCATCAAAAAATACCTATTTTTGAAAATCAAAATTATGGAAACTGATTGGCAGATTTTCTGATCGCGTATTTTGTTGCAAGCTTTAAAGGAGACCACTAGATCTCGGATAAACAGGAGATATTATGGATAATTCTGATATTCATATGATTTATGTTCTTTTAGATGGTGTAGGTGATCTCCCACATCCAGATTTAGATGGTAAAACACCATTAGATGCAGCAAACACTCCAATTTTAGATAAAATTGCTAGTAATGGTGCAATTGGAGAAGTAATTTCTGTAGGAAAAGGGATTGCTCCTGAATCAGATATTGCTGTTTTTAACATGTTGGGATACAAATTCAAGCATTCAGATTATGCTGGAAGAGGAGTAATCGAAGCAATCGGAATAGGAATTGACTTCAAAGATGGAGATTTAGCACTAAGAGGGAATTATTCAACATTGGATGATGAGGGAGTGATCATCGATAGAAGAGCAGGAAGACAAATTGAAAAAGAAGATGCAGATGGAATTGCAAAAGAAATTGAAGAAAAAATCAATTTTTCAGAACCAGAGACAGATGTGGTGGTATCTCCTACAATAGGTCACAGAGTAACAGTCAGAATTAGAAGAAACTCAAAAAAACTTTCATCAAAAATTACCAACACAGACCCGGCATACAGCAACATTGGTGGAATGGGAGTAGCAAAAGCTGTGGGAGATTTCTTAAAAATTGAAAAATGCTTACCATTAGAAGATGATGAAGATTCAAAATCAACATCAAATATTGTAAATGAATTCTCAGACCAAGCAATTAAAATTATGAAAGAAAGTGCAATTAACAAAAAAAGAGGAGAACAAGGAAAGAAGAAATTAAGTTGCATTTTACTCAGAGATGCAGGTAACAAATATCCAGATGTAATTCCAATTAATGAAAAATATTCTATGAAATTTTCATGTATTGTTGATATGCCAGTAGAACTTGGAATTTCTGAGGTCTTGGAAATGAAAGCATTTGAAGCAGGAGGGCTAACAGATTATGAAGAAAAAGCAAGAGTTGCCGCAAAAGCAATGGAAACTCAAAATTCCATTTATGTTCATCTCAAAGGACCTGATGAGTTTGGCCATGATGGAGACGCAATAGGTAAAATGAAAAACATTGAAGAAATTGATCAAAGATTCTTCAAAACACTTGTTGAGAATATCGATTCAAGTAAAGTAGCCATTATCATTTCAGCGGATCATTCTACTCCTTGCATCAACAAGGGACATAGTGATGATCCTGTACCAGTTTTGGTTTCAGGAGATTTTATCAAAAATGATGGTACAACAAGGATGACTGAAGAACAAGCAAAGAAAGGCAGTATTGGTTTGCTTCAAGGTGCAGAAGTAGTCACAAAGTCTTTAGAATTAATCAAATCTCAAATATAGTCAACTGATTTTCTTGTTGCATTTCAATTGTTTTTTTACGAATCATATCTACATCTATTGAATGATACACGGATGGCGAAGTACCTAATTTTTCTAAAGCTCTGCCAAGCATTCCAATTCCAATACTTTCATCATTTTCTTGAGCATGAGCAAATGCTACCGCAACTAGAATAATTCCTTGTACCATAAGTTTCTCAGCTCCAAAGCATTGCTTCCAAACACCCTCAAAGGCTTCATGACATTCCCAAAATCTTTCATTGTTAAAGTAAAAAATGCCATCCTTAATGCCTTGTTCTTTGTCGATCTCCTCTTCTACAACATGTCTAATGTTATCAATGGTTCCCATAGGAGATAGTTTGTCTAAGAGTTCATCAAAATCTTTTTGTTCAACTGCAACATCAAATTCAAAGAATTTTCTGGCAACTCTAGCAAGACGGATTGAAACATTCATGTCTGAAACTAGATCCCTTGCTTTGTATACCAATTCACGTGAATTTTTAGGAGTATATTTCTCATTTTTATAATGAAGAAGATATCGTTCCATAAGATAATTTTACAGGAATTTCTTAAATTTCTTCGCTAATTCCAATCAAGGTTTATATGAAATATCCAGAGGTTGGGATACATGTCCATTATTGAGACTATCACAGACATAGATAACACCTTCCTATCTAGAAGAGAGCTTACATGCAATTTTGCAGGATTGGCAGGCAAACTCAAAAGTCTTGAGGCAGTGGATATGATTTCAAAAGAATTCAAACTAGATGGTAAAGTCGTTATTCCAATGAGATTAAGAACTCATGTAGGAAAACCAATTGTTACTGGAACTTTCTATGTTTATGAGGATGAAGGATTAGCAAAAAAACACATCAATCCAACAATTTTCAAAAGACTAGAAAAAACAAAAGCAAAAATTGCCGAAGCTGAAGCAGCAGCTCAAGAGACACCAGCTGAAGAAACTCCTGTAGAAGAAGCACCAGCTGAAGTTAAAGCAGATGATGCACCAGCTGAAGAAGCAAAAGCCGAGGAGAAATCAGAATAATGGCTGGCAAAAAGGGTTCAAGCCCAAATGTATATTCATATTATAAAATAGAAGGAGATAAAGTTTCAAGAACCAGAAAAATTTGTTCTAGATGTGGAAAAGGCACATTCATGTCAGAGCATAAAGACAGACACACTTGTGGAAAATGTGGTTTGACTGAATTTAACCAATAATAAAGTCTCACAAATAAAAAAAATAAATTTAAAATTAATACAGTCTTTTTTTACGAATTTTTGAGCTTTTTACTTCTAGTTGCGAGATTTTAGAAATGAATGCAGGATCAAGTTTAATTTTTGAAAGAGAATCAGCAGATAGTTTGACAGTATTAGTATCTAAAGAAATGTTAGTTTTTGGCAGATTTTTGTTAGTCCAAAATTTCATCACTTTATCTTCTAGTTTATAATCACGAAAACCCGCGGGGAATTTTTTTGTAATATGATTTAACAAAGTACGATCATTGAAAACAATTCTTGGTTCAAACAATCTAGTCTCATCACTGTAAATATTTTCAAATAGATTTCCAGATATTTCATCAGAAAGTAACTCCATTTTTGAAATTTTTCTAATCAATTCAAGAAAATGTAAAAACTCGTGTGCCAAAATGGCATGAATAGCACCCTTTAATCCATAAGCAACTAGTGGTGCAGAAATTTGGATTACCACTTGGAATTTATCATCAAATATTACAGGAATAGTTCTTGCAAATAATATACCATACTCGTATGAATTTGGATTTGGTGATGATACTACAAGAGAAGGTTCAACATAGGCAACGGGATATCGGATTCCAGATGCTTTTTCAATTCTATTTATTCCAGCAACCGTAATGGGGAACCGTTTTACTATAAGATCAAACACATTGTCTGGAATTATTCCTTTAGAATGTGCATCTCTGAGACGTATTAGTGGATCCAATATTACTCCTTGATAATTTTGAATGTAAATGAGTTATGTTATCAGGATCTTGGTTTTCCAGATTTAGCTTTCTTCTTTTTACGAGTTTCAGCTCTTTGGTCTGCATGTCTTTGATGTTTACCTTTTTTTCTCATTGGCATGATGTTTAACAATATTCAGAGGTAGTTAATTGTTATCATTATAACATAAATTAACAATAGGTTTTTTGGCCATCGATATTATTGTTAGGCAACATAATTTCATTTTTTGATCATACAGAGTAGTATCTGAACTGTAGAGTTTTGGCTCACAACAGAGTGCTTGTACTTGAATAAAATAAGAAAAAGGATTATTGCTCTTTGAGAGCATTTAATGAATCCATTATGACTTTAATTTGTTCCATAAGTACTTGATTCAAATTTTCAATTTGTTGTTGAAGATCTGAAATTTGTTGTTTTAGATCATTATTTTCTTGTTGCAGTCTTTGAATTTCTGAATCTTGATCTCCAGAAGTTAATTGTGTTACTGTTGGAGTATCATCAGAGGTGGTTGTTGTGGAATCATTGTCTTCGTCATCTGTTTCATCGTCTTTTTCATCTTCGTCATCTGTTTCATCGTCTTTTTCATCTTCGTCATCTGTTTCATCGTCTT
>JBHHVV010000065.1:0-6996 GCA_046754445.1 Candidatus Nitrosopumilus sp. | reverse complement strand
GTTTGCATCTGAATCAACTCCGCCAAATGCTAGTGAGTATCCCCATAGAACCCATTGTACTGACATTAGACCCATTACAATTAAGGTCATACCAAGTACGTTGACGATGTTCTTTGATCTGGCTAAACCGCCATAAAAGAAACCGACACCTGGGGACATGAAGAGTACTAATGATGTTGCTGTGAGCATCCATGCTGTATCACCTGTATCAATTTTACAAGGTAGATCTGGGACACCATCGCCATCACCATCGAACCAACATTCGTTAGGGTTACCAGTGTAAATTCCACTGGTTCCTTTTACATATCCGTCCATACCATCTTCAACACTTTGTGCATATGCTTGTGACATAGCACCTGCTGCTGTGATGGATACTGCGGCTACAAGTAATAGAGCATACTTGTAGTTCCTAGAATTCATTAAATTTATCGAAATTGAAAATTATTTAAGGGTTGGAGACTCGAAAACATCCAAAAAAGTAAATTATTATATTTTAGTATATTCTGATAGTAACATAAAATATGAAAATTATGATAAGGGTAACCATATGAAGATTAAATCGAAATCAAAACTAGCAATTTTTGATACATTCAAGACAAAGGGTGATGATTTAACTGGTGAAGCCAACAGACAAAGAGCAATTATCACAATTCTTGGAAGTAATGCAAATCCTGCAGAAAGAACAAGAACAGGAATCTCTCAAAAAATAGCAAAGAAACAGGGAATAGCTTGGAAGAATATCTATTCGGGAATATTTCGTGATCTTGATGAAATTTTGCTGCCAATGGAGATAGCAGAAGAGGATGGAAGATTACCTCTCAAAAGAGGTCCAAAAGCACTTCAAGAAAAAGGAATTCCATATTATCATTTGACTAAGAAGGGTATTTTGATAGCATTATCAATCAGTGAAATAAAAAATAGAGAAAAATTGCTTAAAGAGTTTTTTTCAAAGTCCGAATCTAATGAAAAAGAATTTGAAAAAATTCTAACTAGTCTATTAAAGACAAGTCCTAATTTCACTTATTCAATTTTTCAGAAATATGTAAAGGCGTTCTGTGATGATAAAATCAAGGAATTACTTCCTTTCGATCTCTCAAAATTAAAGGATATTTCAGATGAATCATTAATTATCCAAAGGGAGATTCTGTTAGCATTTGTAAAACTGTCAAAACAAGAGAAAGAAGATGCTATTGTGTTTTTAGATAAAATTACCTAAAACCAATACCTGGAACGCCAAACATTAAAATCAGTTGCATATTGAGATGGATCTAAATGGGCGGTTCAAAGAATGTCTATGCCTCAGTTAAAGCATACAGTAAAAGAGGAAAACTACTAACAAAGGCTGATTTTCAAACACTTGCAGAATCTAGAGATTTAGAAGAATTAATGACTAGAATCAAGAACACCGTTTATGGTGAGGCCGTAGCAGATGTCCAAAAACCATACACATCACAAAGTATAGAATCAGCCCTTAGAAGTAAATTGGCAGATATTCATTATTCCATTGCAAAAACATCAGGAAATTCAGGTGTTCTTGATGCATATTATATGAAATTCATAATTGCAAATTTGAAACAAATTTTGAAAGGAAAAATTTTGGGAAAATCGCAAGAAGAAATTGAAACGTATGTGAATCTTCATGCTGAAGAGTTAATCAAACAGAGAGATATTGTTGTAAAGGCATTAGTCGCAAAAGATTTTGAAGAGGCTGTTGCAAGTTTGAATTCAGTTCAATTTGGGGAAGAAATTGCAAAGGCTGCAGCATTATATAATGAAAAGAAAAATGTACAGATCTTTGATACATATTTTGACAAAATATTATATCAACATCTAGCAGGAGCAATGAAAAATTATTCTGATAAGGAAGCAACAAAATTAGTTGCAATGGATATCGATTTTTACAATATTCTAAGTGTTATCAGAGGAAAATTCTGGGGATTGAAAGAAGAACAGATTCAAGATTTGATTATTGGTACTAGTCCACCAGCAAAAGAATTGTTGGTAAGAATGATGGCAGCTGCAACAGTTCGAGATGCGTTCAATGAGTTGTCCGGTACAAAGTACAAGGATTTAGTTCCACAAGTTGAAAACGAATTAGATGCTATTGCTGAATTTGAAAGGGCATTTGAAATGGCAATTTACAATACATCCCTTAGATCGTTTACAAAGATGTTTAGTTTTGCAACAATTGTAGGAATAACAAAATTAACTTCATTTGAGGTTAGAAATCTAGCAGCAATTGCTTTTGCTGTAGAGCAAAAAATTCCAACTGAGACTACAATGTCAAAGTTAATCCTAGAAGAAGAATAGGATATTCTGAAATGTTCAAATTCCCAAAGAAAAAAACTAAAGTTACCACAGAAGTATTAATCAAGCTTATCTGGGTAAGTTCATTTTTAGCAATGATTTTCACATTGCCTCCATTAGGATTATTCCTAGGAATTTATTATTTCACAGGCGAACTCATTCTTGGAGCAATTATCGGTTTTGGATTACATTTTGTAATACTAGCCTTTTCAGGAAGAATTTCAAAGATTGTAACAAAATTAGTGAGCTAAACTATATGGGATAAAATTAGGAGGTAATGTATCATGATGGGAGATAGAGATTTTCGAAAAATTATTCAAAGTGCTATAGAATCCATAGGAAAAGAATTAGAAATTGATATTGATTCCAAAGACATTCAAACAATTCATCTTCAAGAAGTAGTTCAATGTCTCAGACGCTCTTATTATGATAGAATAGATCCTCAAGAGATTGAAAGGAGAGGATTCAATGAACTTCTCTCTGGATTATTAAGAAAATTACAATATGGTAGTGATCCTAAAGAATTTGTAATAGATGATATTAATCTTAAAGGTCAAGTCGATATGCTGGTAGATGACTCGATTCTTTTATTCAGACCAGCGTTGACTGAATTAGAAAGCCCTCTTGCAAATGATGTTCTATATCTTAATGCATGTATGTGGATTTATGACAAAGAAGATGGAATTGTTGTTTACATATCTGGAGATAGAAAAGAAACAACTTTCTCATTAACACGTAGCAAAAAAATGTTTGAAGAAGTTGTAAGAAGAGTCAGAGTCTTAAATGATCTTCTAAAAGAACAAAAAACTCCTATTTTGGAACCATCATCAGAATGTTCTGATTGTCAATATTATGAGAGATGTTTCACGAAAAAGAAGAATACCAAACAATTGTCTCTTGCTGAAATGTTGGGAATTGGCAACAAAGACTAGTAAAGATAAATGAAAAATATTGTAAAGGAAAAATTCCTTTGGTTAATCGAGTGGTTCTGGATGTCCTTTACCACGAAGAGCGAAACACACTACTGCTAGTGCTATTGCGACTCCTGCTGCTGCGCCAAATGCGGCCATACCTGCTTCTGCCATTTGATAAAATCCCTCTTAACGGACTTTTATAACTTTGCCAATATTTTTTCTCTAAAAACATAATATCATAATTTTTGAATTTTGTGATACTATTGAACTTTATTTGGTAAATTCAAAATGAAGTTTATTTTCTTGTCCACTTGTCATAGAACTTAGATTGTAAAATACATCACCTGATACTTTCCATGATGCTGTATTTTCTTCAAAATCTTTCCAAAGACTAGGAGTATTTCCAGTATTTTTCAGTATAATCTTATCTCTAAGTACAATAGAGTTTTCACCAAGAAGAGTATAGTAATTTGAACCAAATTCTACCATTCCTTGAGGTCTACTTCCTATTTGACCACCAGAGATTTGTTCAGACTCTGAATAACCTGTTTCAAATAACTGATAATCCATGGTTTGAACAATTACAGAGCGAGGGTTTGGATTAAAAATTTCAAACGCAATTTCAATTGTGGCTGAACGTTCTGAAATTTTTGAAATAGAAATGTCCTTTAGTTCAATTTCAAGTGGTTTTGTTTGTTGGATAATTTGAGTTTCAGAAGAATCATCCTGAGATGATACTGTTTCTGTAGGTCCAATCAAAAGAATACCACCTAATATTACACCAAGTGCAGCAACTGCTGCACCAACAAAAATTTTAGGATTCATCATTTTGTATTCTCTCTAGATATCTTAAATGTTGAGATAGTTATTATACCATTGGAACAGGAAAAAATTATGCAGTATTTTCAAGCAGTACAGCAAGGAAAACAACGCGCAAGTAAATCCCAAATGAAGATGTTTGAAGTTGCTGGATTTGCCATGTTAACATTAACAACGAAAAAAATTGATGGGAAATTTCATCCTGTTGGGGAAGAAGAATTTACTGCAGTAATTAATTCTCCAGATGGATATGTAGCAATTATTGTAGACAAGGATGGTTTTACAAAGGCTCAATCAAAGGCAGTAGAAAAAGAAGAAGCCATATCAATTTTTAAAAAACTTCGAGAATCAGGAATCGAAGAATATAAAGAAAAAGAGATTCAGATTTGGTCTGAAACTAGACCTACAATTCAAAACGAAATTTCTGAATAATTATTTTGAAGTGAGAATTATTTCTGTGCCTACATTACTACCTTTTATGGCACTTTCAATAATTTTTGGACTAGCCTTTAAGATTCTTGTTTTAATTTTTGAGCGCTCTATAATTTTTAGAGCAACAATATCCATCAAGTCATATCCTCCAGCAACAGAATCTTCATGAACTAGCATGTTTTTCAAATTTTTAAGTTCAATTCGTTTGAATTTTTTTGCCTTTTTGAATTTATTTGGATCCATATCATAAACTCCATCAACATCAGTTGCGTTAAGAAATTGTGCAGCTTGAATTTTTTCAGCAATTAATGCCGCTGTACCGTTAGTACTTTGTCCAGGATGTAAACCACCTGCTACCACTATTAATCCATCATCTACAGCATGTTTTACTTCTTGTAAAGTAGTTGGAGGATGAGAATATGCTTTGTTCTTCAATGCATAGATCAATAACTTTGCATTTAATCTTGAAATTTCAATTCCTAATTCATCAAGAGTCGATTCATCAGCACCTGATGATCTTGCATGTGAGATGTAATGTCGTGCAATGGTTCCGCCACCAGCTATAACTATAGGTTGACAAATTTTACTAATTTTTACCAAGAATTCAGCATAATCTTTTAGAGCTTTTACATTATCCATGGCAAAAACTCTTCCAGATAATTTGATAACTATTCTTTTTTTCATTTTAGTTCACCAATGATTGATTTTGCGGCAATTTCAACTTTTTTTCGATTCTTTTGATGAGTATAAATTCGAAGAATGTTCATAAAGCCAGAAATTGCTGAAACTACAGGAATTTCTGAAATAGGCATCTCTTTTGCAGAAGATTTCCCATTATCATTTGTAATCAAGATTATTGATTTAGATTCATTTTTGGAGGGAGCCAATGGTATTGATGGAGTAACAGAACTATCAACAAAAATTTCAGTTTCATCAACTTTAGATTTCTTTGAAATTTGTGATCGTAGCTCATTTGTTCTAGTTTTTTCCAAGTTAGTTTTACTTGTAAAAATTCTCTCAAAAACGCATTTTAACAATTTTCTATTTTGATAATCTTTTGCAAATTGTCTAGCTCTTTTTAATTTTGGAGATTTTGAGGTGATTAGAGTCGATAGAACATACTCATCGGTTAGTTTTACATACTCATCGAGATTAAATGAAGTGAATCCAAATTCATCATTAGATAATCGTAATGCTTCTAACAACATTACTTCTGCAGATCTGACTGTTTTATGAAAATACACAGCTTTGAACATTTGATATCTTGAATGCATCATTGATTCAAAAGAGTATAATGCTGAACGTTCTAAAGCGAGTTTTTTCTTGTGAATATCAAGTGATTGGGTAATTCTTTTATGATCAACTTTTGCATGTTCTGCTCCTGTAAAGTATCCATCACGAAGTAAATAATCCATCATATCAGCACTCAGAGCTCCTGAAACAATTTCATTTAAAAATTGAAATTTAGACTCTCCAAATGCAATTTTTGTAATTAGTTTTTTATCAAATCCAGTTTTTGTCAATATATCTCCAATTTCAGAATTTAAAATTATTTTTTTACCATAATCTTCATGAGAAATTTTTTTCTCTTGCATTATTTCTTCAAATAGATGTGAAAAAGGTCCATGACCTATATCATGTAAAAGACCTGCTAAACGTAAAATTTGAATTTCATCAGAATTTAGAAATCCTTTTTCATTTAATGCAAAACCTGCTTGACTAGCAATATGCATTACACCTAGTGAGTGTTCAAATCTAGAATGTTGAGCTGCAGGATAAGTTAAATGCGCTCCAGAAAGCTGTCTTATTCTTCTCAATCTTTGAAAAAGTGAACTATCAATAATTGGAAGTTCGTAATCATATACTCGAATAAAATGGTGAATTGGATCAATTATGTCTAAATAATTTTTTTTCATAAGCCTAATTTTTTTGAAAATGTTTTTAGAATTTCTTCATGTATTTCAATTTTTGATTTATCAGCATCAATTATTTTCCAGTGTTTTTTCTTTGCAGTAACTCTGTAAATCTTGGAGATTTTTCTTGAAAATTCCTGATTTTTTTCAAACTTATCTCTTTTCATTTTCTTTCCACCGATTTTATTTCTAGGTATTCTTGAAAATGATTCTTTTTGTGAAATATCCAACAAAAATACTAAATCTGCCTTTGGAAGACCAGCATCAAGGGATTCAAGCCATTTTTGTTTTAAGCCATTAGCTATGCCATAGACAAGATTTGAGTGGTAATATCTATTCATGATTAGAACTGAGTTTTTTTCTTGAGCAGTTAAAATTTCATTTAGTTTTTCCCATCTATTTGCAGCCAATAAGCAATGAATTACTTGAGGAGGAAATTTTCGTTTTCCATCAAGATATTTTCTGATTTCTTTTCCTATCGGAGTTTTGTAGTCAGGAAAATGAAAGAGTTTAGTTTTGATCTTTCTTTTTTTGAGTGCTTTTTCTAATAAAGTTGATTGTGTTAGTTTGCCTGCCTGATCTCCACCCTCAATTACAATTATCATAAGTTA
>JBHHVV010000064.1:0-7200 GCA_046754445.1 Candidatus Nitrosopumilus sp. | reverse complement strand
TCAAAGGGGAGTTCTGATCCCTTGATATAATTTGAACGAGATTTTTGAACTATTTAGGCATTCCTGTAAATTTACGCATAAAATTTGACTAAAAATGTAATTTTTGTATAGAAGAAGTCAAATACGGCATTTCAATAGCAACATTTCCAATGAATCCGTCATATGATGAAATACAAAGAGCAAACTCATTACGAGGAGATGAAATTAGAAAGACACCACTAATTCATTCTACCACATTTAGCGAACTTACAGAGTCTGATGTTTATTTGAAAGCAGAGTTTAGACAAAAAACAGGTTCATTTAAAATTCGTGGGGCATATTACAAAATCCAATCATTATCTGCTGAAGAGAAAAAACATGGTGTAGTTGCAGCATCAGCTGGAAATCATGCTCAAGGAGTAGCGTTTGCATCTGAATTGGAAAAAATTCCATGTACGATAGTAATGCCAAAAAATGCATCCCCTGCAAAAGTTGCAGCAACAAAAGGATACGGAGCCAAGGTGATCTTGGAGGGAATAAACTATGACGAATCATCTGCAAAGGCAAAAGAGATTGCAAAAGAAACAGGAGCTACTATGATTCATGCTTTTGATGATCCTCAAATTATTGCAGCGCAAGGAGTGATTGGATTGGAAATTTTAGAAGACTTGCCAGATGCTGATGAAGTGTATCTGCCAATAGGTGGAGGTGGATTAGCTGCGGGGGTTTTGATTGCAATAAAAGAAAAAAATCCCAACATAAAAGTAATTGGTGTTCAGTCTAGATCATTTCCTTCAATGTATGAATCATTCAAACAAGGCTCAATAACTGCAAGTGGAGGTTCAAGAACAATAGCTGATGGAATATCAGTTAAAGTTCCAGGCCAGCTGACATTTGGAATAATAAATGAATTGATAGACGATATAGTGTTGGTGGATGATACTGAAATTACAAAAGCTATGTTTCTATTAATGGAGAGGATGAAATTTGTTGTAGAGCCGGCAGGAGCTGTGAGTTTAGCATATTTGATAAGTAAAAAACCATCTCCTGGAAAAAAAGTAGTTGCAGTTCTTGCAGGTGGCAATGTTGACATGTATCTATTAGGACAAATTGTAGACAAGGGACTTGCAGCAATGGGTCGCCTATTGAAAATCTCCGTGTTATTGCCAGACAGGCCAGGTACCTTTAAAGACATAATTGATGAGATTGCCCGTGCAAATGCAAATATTATTGAAGTTGTTCATGATAGACTCAGTTCAAATATCAATGCAGGATCTGCAGGAGTCACACTTAGTCTTGAAACACAGGGTCAAAAACAAGCAGACATGTTGATAGAATCATTAAGAAAGAAAAACATACAATTTACTTTAATGACATAATCTCATCTGAATTTCTTTTTAGCAAATTTTGACAGTCCTTCTTTCTTTAGTTGTTCGGATTCTTTAATGACTGAATCATGCTGATTAGATTTGTGTTGTTTTAATTTTTTTTTAAGATCAGGGAATTCATTTGCAAGAATTTTCATGGCATAAATTCCTGCATTGCCTGATTTGTTTACTCCAACTGCTACTACTGGAGAGCCTGAAGGCATTTCAGTGATAGATAATAGTGAATCTAATCCTCCAAACGCAGAAAATTTTGTCGTATCTGTTTTTTTAGGATGTTTGTCATTGTATACTAAAATCGGAACCCCGATTACTGGAATTGTTGTATGAGACGCAATCATTCCTGGAAGATGAGCTGCACCTCCTGCACCCGCAATTATAACACTAAATCCCATTTCTTCAGCATGTTTTGCATATTCTGCTAACCTCGACGGAGTTCTGTGTGCAGAAACGATTTGATCTTCGTGTTTAATTTTAAACTCATCTAATATCTCTGATGCACCTTGCATTATTCTACTATCTGAACTTGAACCCATAATTATTCCAACAAGTGGTTTTTTGGAATATGTCATAATTATAGAAAAAACTAGAGAGTAATTATCTATAACTATTACAAAAATTCAACGAAATTTTACAAATTAACATTAGCTATTTTTAATCGATATATCCTGAAATCATCATGGCAAAAATTCTTGGAATAATAGGCGGAGGCCAGCTTGGAATGATGTTAACTGAGGCTGCAAAAAAAATGCCCGAATACATTTCTAAAGTAATTGTTTTAGATCCTACCGAAAATTGTTCTGCAGCGCAAGTGGGGGCAGAACAAATTCTAGGTGATTTTAAAGACAAAAATGCTATTGTGGAATTGGCAGATAAATCAGACATCATTACATACGAAATTGAATCTGGAGATAGCAATGTTCTAAAATCTGTGGAGAAAAATGCTGAAATTAACCCGTCGCCTGAAACACTGAAAATTATACAAGACAAATTTTTACAAAAATCATTTTTACGTGAAAATAATATTCCTGTTCCTGAATTTATCCAAATAGACTCTGTTGAGGATATCCAAAAAGGGTTGGATTATTTCGGTTATCCTTCAATGCTAAAAGCCAGAAGGGATGCATATGATGGAAGGGGAAATTTTAAAATTAATTCTAAAGATGACATCCAAAAAGGGTTGGATTATTTTAAAGGACAGAAACTCTTATTGGAAAAATTTGTAAAATTTAAAATGGAAGTTTCTGTTATAGCATCAAGGAATACAAAGGGGAAAATCAAAACATATCCTCTTGTTGAAAACATTCATGAAGAAAATATTTTACGTGAAACAATAGCCCCCGCAAGAGTTTCTAACGAGATAATAAAAAAAGCAGAAAAAATTGCAGAAAAAACAATGGAAGTTCTAAAAGGTGCAGGTATTTTTGGAATAGAGATGTTTGTAACTAATGGTGATGAAATTGTAATTAATGAAATTGCTCCTCGAGTTCACAATTCAGGACATCATACATTAGAATCCAGCAAAACATCACAATTCGAACAACATTTGAGAGCAATTTTGGGATTGGAGTTAGGTGAAACCACTCTTGAACACAACACAATCATGTACAATATTTTAGGCTCAAAATCATTTGAAGGTAAGTATAATCCAATTGAACTGACGGAGGAAAATGTTTTTTTGAAAATGTATGGAAAAGAAATTTCAAAACCGTTGAGAAAGTTGGGACATTTTAATTTGGTTGCAAAAGAAAATGAAACAATTGATGAGTTATTGAAAAAATTGGAATCTCTAAAAAATAAAGTCATTACGAAACCATCTTCATAAATTTAGCATAATTATAGTGCCAATGTAACATAATACGTTTATTAATTAAAACAAAAATAATTTCATTATGGTATCCGTACCTCACATATTATCTGGAATTTCAATTATATTGCTAGTAATTTATGGTGCTGACGTCATGGTTGGTGGCGGTGGTGCAAATGACGGATTTTTGCCATTTGATGCCATGACTAGAGGAATTGGATTTGGAATGCCTCCGATAATTTTATCATTTATCGCATTTTTCATACCTAAAAGACCTAGATTCAAAGGATTGGGAATGATGCTAATTGTTACAGGGATTTTGATCATTATTGGTGGTGCAATGTCTCTTGGAACTGCAGCAGAATCTGAAAATGCTGCAAGAATGGCAGGTGAAGGTGGTGGATTAATTGGAGTTGGAGCAATAATTGCAGCATTAGGTGCAATAGAGATAAAAAAATCATCCAAATAAGAAAATCATGCCCTCTTGTGCAAAATGTAATAACGAAGTTTCAAAAGTCTATGATTGTGATCACACAGATTATGAGGAATACTGTGTGGAATGCTATACGGAATTGCATTACTATTTGACAGAAAAGGAATAAGAAAATGCTAACAGACAGAGAAATTGCAATTTATTCATTAGGAAAAACAGAAGGGATTAATTCCATTGCAGACACATTTGGAAAAGCCTTTGATGATGAAAAATACATTGAATCGTGGAATAAGACCATGAAATTATTAGGAATTGAGATGCCTCTCAAAGATCTTGAAAAAATATACAATGAATTTGCAAAGAAAATGGAAGACATTGTAGAAACAAATGAAACAGAAAAAAAATAGAAAATTTTCATATACTCTAAGATGAAAACTATTGGATTTTCATATACGAATTAAGTCAAAAACATCCTCCAAAAAAGTTCAAATTTCTACAAACTCAAACAAATACTAGCAAAACGACTATTGGTTTGTGAACCAAACATCACACAAACTTGAAAAAAAAAGAAAATCATTTATCAGAAAGCACAAAAAAGAGCATCTTTAACCAAATAACAAAAAAGCTCTTTTTGCTTAATTTTTTTATCATTAATTTTAAAAAAATACAAAAAGGGATCAGTTTCCAGATACAAGTTCCCAAATAAACTCAAAAAATTCCCTTATCATGAGGATTAATCTCTGGAAAAATAATTAAGAGGAAATCTAAAAATTCTTTGACTTGGATTTAACATACTTTCAACCAGAGGTTTCAAATTTTCTTAAAACTAACTCTATGTTACATGAAAGGATTGTGTTCAAAATGTTATTCCTCGGGAGTATCTTTGATTCTATATAGTGAGACATCTGAGGCAATTTGTGAAAAATGCGAAAACATTCTTTAACTTTCTTTTTCTTATTTTTGAGATAATTTTGATGCCAAATCCTGTGTTTCCTTTTGTTTTCCAGCTATTTCTTTGACTTTTTCTACTAGTTTTGAATCGATAGGATCATCTGATTTAATATTTTCATATTCTCCAAACAATTCTTTGTATTCTGCTTGCAGGTTTTCATATTTCTGTACGTCTTCTTTATTGTACTCTGCCTGTGTCATATCCGTCTGTACATTTGTTCTTTGAAATGTATTTTTAACAAAAAAATTTGTTCTAATCTAAAAGTTTTTTTAAAATCATTCAATTCCTGCATTACCTGTTTGATTTTTTTAAACTCTTCTAGTTTTTTTGAACAAATTAGCATCTCTTCAGGCGAATGTTTGCTTTTTGGTCGTATACATATTGGACAAAACTCATCAATATCTTTTGATTTTGGAGGTTCTGTCATCATAGCATAATAATACGTGATAATCCTTTATAGTATTATTCAAAATAAGACACAGGTCTAATGCAGAGAATGTGTCGAAGGTAAATCATCTCCTCTGCATTAAAACTGTAAAACAGTCTTACAAATTTTATTTAAAAATTTTTAGAATAATAATCTCACAGATATTTTCATCGATGATTTTATAAAAGGTGGCAGGATAACGATTTACCAATATGGAAGAGCTGGCAGTAAAAAAAGATTTTACAAATATTTACACACAAAAATTTCCAAATGCATATCTCAAAGAAATGAAAAGGTTAGACTATCGCATTCCTGATAAAACAAAACCATTGTATCTTTCAATTGCAAAACAACTTTACAAAAAACTCTCAAAAAAAATTAACATTATAGATATTGGAAGCTCTTATGGAATAAATTCTGCACTGATGAAATATGATCTGAAAATGTTTGACTTGGATGATTTCTTTTTAGAACAGGATCCATCCATTGAACAATCAAGACAGTTTTTTGAAAATCTTTCATCTGATGACATGCTTGATTTTTATCAAATAGATATTTCTGAACCTGCACTTAAATTCTCTGAAAATACAGGGCTTTGCAAAAAAGGAATGTGTGTAAATTTAGAATCTGGAAATCTACCAATCCAAGAGATGCCACAAGCTGATATGATAATTGCAACTGGATGCATTGGTTATATTGGATACAAGGCATTCTCCAATCTTTTTGAGTTAATTAAAAAACAGCAATCTGAATCTAACTTGGAATCGTCAGAAAAAGGCCCTGTCTTTGCATTCTCTGTTTTGCGGATTTTTGATATGGAGAAAATTCAGAAGGTCTTTGATCAGTATGGCTACTCTCTTGTGAAAAGCGACATAAAACCAATCAGACAGAGGAGATTCTCTGATTCAGAAGAAAAATACAAGACAATCTCTCTTTTACATGGCAAGAGAATTGATACAAAATGGCTTGAAGATGATGGTCATTTTTATGCAGATTTTTACATTGCAAGTCCCAAAATACTTGAAACCAACCTTATCTCAATGTCTGAAAAACTGAAAAGGCATGCAAATTACTAGTCCAAAATATTTTTGATTTTACTATGAGTTTACAAGAAACAAAATGTCCAAGATGTGGAAAAAATACTGTGGTTACAGATGTAGAATCTCAAGAAGTATTTTGTTCCAAATGTGGGATGGTGCTAGATGAAAAAGTAAATGACAGCAGACCTGAGAGAGCATTTACAAATTCTACTACAAACAAGTCCCATACAGGTGATAAGACAACCTTAGCACGACATGATCGTGGTCTAAGTACTATGATTAATCCATTTGATAAGGATTCTTCTGGAAATCCATTGTCTACCTCAATGAAGTCTTCTTTGAAACGACTTCGAAAATGGGATAGTAGAAGTCGTGTGAAAAACAACGATGAACGAAATCTTCAGCAAGCACTAGCTGAGCTTTTAAAATTAAAAGAAAAACTATCCTTGCCGGATGCAGTGGTAGAAAAAGCATCTTATATCTATAGGAAAGCTTTGGAGAAAAAACTAGTCAGAGGGCGTTCCATTTCTGCCCTTATTGCTGCTGCACTTTATGCTGCATGTCGTGAATCTGAGACTCCACGTACATTACGTGAAATTGCATCGTCTATGGGAATAAAAAGAAAGGAACTCACTGCAAGCTATAGATTAATTTTCAAAGAATTAGAACTAAAAATGCCAGTAGTAGATTCTGTGTCATGCATTGCAAAAATTGCAAGCAGTGCTGATTTGTCAGAAAAAACAAAACGCCATGCTATGAAAATTCTAAAAAAGGCAGAAAAACAAAACGTCCTTGCTGGAAAGCACCCTATGGGATTAGCTGCATCTGCGTTGTACCTTGCAGGTGCTAATTTGGAAGAAAACATAACCCAAAAAGAAATTGCTGATGCTGCAGGCGTTACTGAAGTAACAATAAGAAACAGATGCAAAAATCTTAGGATAATACTATGACACAAATATTCAAAACTTATGAATTGTTTCAATAATCATGGTAAAAGCAAATCTTAGAGTGTGTACTGATTGTGGCTGTATTTTTAACAGAGAAGTAGGATTGAAATCAATCTCAAGTTGCCCTGCATGTGGTTCAGAAAATCGTGAACCGTTAGAATTGTGATTTCTAAAAAATCTTAAGTACAGTCCATCACAAAGTATATCATGATTTTCATTACTCTGATAAA
>JBHHVV010000063.1:0-7266 GCA_046754445.1 Candidatus Nitrosopumilus sp. | reverse complement strand
AAAAATTATTAGTTAAAGATGCCTTGAATGTTATTTATCCAAAAGTGACATCTACTGCAACAATAAATGATATTATCAAAAGTGCTTCTAATTCTGATTCTAAGACTATTTTTGTTGTATCTCCTAATCGTACATTTTTGGGAATTCTAGAACTTGATGATGTTTTAAAATTTCAAAATGACTCCAATTTCATCATCTCATCTTTGTTGAAAAAATCTCCTACAGTTACAATTGATCAATCTTTGTATGATGCCTTGAAAATTATTTCAAATTTAAAAAATGAGTTGTTACCTGTGATAAATTCTGAAAATATTGTTTTAGGAACAGTCTCTGTTTCAGATATAATTCGTGTGTATGATCTTGAATTAGAAACTCTACAAGAAGATAAAGACGAAAGACTTTCTGGAAGTATTGATTAAATCAATCATTATTTTTTAATTTTAAGATTGTATGGAAATTTACCAATTTCTAACAATTTTTAACCTGAGTGTTGAACTCTTTTTTTTACAAAATCTTAACATGTCTATTATAAGGAAAAATAATTTTTTATAGTATGACTATCTTTCTAACTCTTTGATTTTTGCAGCAGCTTCTTCTGCTGCTTTTTTACCTGAAAATAACATTGAACCGAATGTAGGGCCCATTCTTGATAACCCATGTGTTTCTGTAACTGACATGCCTGCAGCAATTAATCCTGGGTATACTTCGCCTGTTTTGTGAACTACATGTTCTTCTCCGTCATTAACGTGCATTGGATTCATTCCTTTCCATTTTACCAATCCTCTATCGACTAGTCTTTTTACTGCAACAGAATCATGACCTGATGCATCAATGATAATTTTTGCTTCAAAGGCAACAGGATCAACACATGTAATGTTACGTGGTAATGCTGAAACTGGCATCCAATTAACTACAATTCCTGCAACTCTTCCATTTTTCATTACTAGATCATCAAATTTTGTAAGTTGAAGGAATTTTACTCCTGCATCACATGCTGCAGAAATTAATTTTGAAACTGCGTGTGGTCCTGGTGTCAAATACAATCCATCGGCTACTTTTTTGTATGGAACTCCTAATTCCTCCCAAATTTTTTGTGAAGGCTCTCTTACTGTAACTGGATTCATCATGTATCCTCCTAACCAATAACCTCCTCCCAGGTAGTTGTTCTGCTCAATGACTAAAACTTTGTAACCCATGTTTGAGAGTTCTCTACTTGCAGTTAATCCTGCTGGTCCTGCGCCGATAATGATAACGTCTGATTCTGCTCTATCAATTAATACATCATGAAATTCATTGGCAATAGCGCGTGTAATTTCTACTTCGCGCACATCAGTGAAAATTTTGTTTGTTTGTTCTGCCACTGTTGCTTCTTGCATGTCGTTGTCTCAATCTCTGAACAATTAATACTTTCCCACATTTTTAAAATTAGGTGTAACTAATCTTTCCTTACTTTGAATACGTAGAAAAGGAGGAAAATTCTGTTAGTTTCAGAAAATTTTACTACTAAAACATCCATATATCAAAAATTTATAACCAAACTAAAACGAATTTCCTTGTATTGACAATTTCTGATCTTAAACAATCTACTTCAGATTCTGTAAAACCTAAAATTAATTGGGCCCGACTTGAAGAGGCAGATAATTTTGCTAAAACTGTAAAATTATTCCGTCAGGGAAAATATGATGAGGATAGTTTTCGACGATTTAGACTTCAACATGGTGCGTATGGTACCAGGATGACTGGTGATTATGCAATGGTTAGAATCAAACTTCCAGCTGGAGAAATTTTCCCTAATCAATTTGAAAAAATTTCTCAACTAAGTGAGCAATACTCTATTGGAAGTGCTCACTTTTCAACAAGAGAAAATATTCAACTGCATTGGGTAATTCTTGAAGATGTTTCAGAAATATTTAGAGGATTAGCTGAAGTTGGTCTTACTTCTAGAGAAGCATGTGGAAATTCTGTACGAAATGTAATGTGTAGTCCATTATCTGGTGTTTGTACTGATGAAGAATTTGATTCTACACCGTATGCCCTTGCAACTGCAAGATTCTTTTTAAGAAACCCAATGGCACAAAACCTTCCACGTAAATTCAAATTCAATTTTACTTGCTGTGAAAAACATGGCATGGTAAGAATGGTGGATGTTGGTTTGATTCCACAAATTCGAGAAATTGATGGAACTCAGCAAAGAGGATTCAAAATTTTCCTTGGTGGTGGATTGGGAAACAAATCATATGTTGGACATCAATTAGAAGAGTTTACTCCTGAAGAGGATTTACTATATACTTCTATTGCGGTAATGCGAATTTTTGATAGACTTGGAGATAGAAAAAATCTTGCAAGAAACAGAATGCGGTATCTTGTAAATGATATGGGCTGGGAAAAATTCCAAAACCTTGTATTAAAAGAGAGAGCAATTGTTAGGGCTACTCAATCAGTAATTACACAACTTGATGTAGATCACACTCCTGATGAAATTAAACGACCAATTCGAATTAGTGATGAAAGTGGAAGTTCAACTCCTGATGGTTATGCTAGATGGCTTAAAACAAACACTGTAAAACAAAAACAATCTGATTATCGTTCTGTGTTTGTTACCCTTGAAGCAGGTGATATTACTGCAAATCAACTTAACGCAATAGCGGATATGATTCGTGAATTTTCATCAGAAGGAAAAGCAAGATCTGGATTTGTTCAGAATGTGGCATTGCGTTATGTTCATGAAGATGATTTACCACGCTTGTATTCTAAACTTCTTGAAGTTGGCTTGGCAAAATCTGGTGCATTGACTATGACTGCACCTATTGGATGTTCTGGAACCACTTCTTGTAATCTTGCCCTTACAAATTCCCATAGACTGGCAAAAGAAATTCAAAGAAAATTCCTGGAATTGAAACTTGATGAGGATGACGACCTTGGCGACTCTTCAATTAAGATAAGCGGATGTCCAAATTCTTGTGGCCAGCATGGAATTGCAACTATAGGGTTTTTTGGAGGCGGTGCACGTGTTGGAAAAGACATGTATCCAAACTATCAGATGTCTTTGGGAGGACGTTCTGATGGCGATACAATGCTGGGACAGACCTGCCTTAGAGTTCCTGCTAAACGTGTAATTCCCGTAATTTTGAAAATCATTGAATTATTCAAACAAAATAAAAAATCTGATGATACTCTCAAATCATGGTTGCATAGAGTTGTAAATAACAGTGAAGATTCTGACATTAAGTCAATTAATGACATCAAAAAAGTTTTGGAACCTTTGATAATTCCTCCAACTAAAGAAGATGATCCTGACTTTTATCTTGATTATGGCAGTGACACTAGTTACCATACAAAAACTGGAAAGGGTGAATGTGCTGCTTGACAGAATCTGGTAAAATAACTACTGATATTGACTCTTTACGTTCAGAAATAAGAGACAAAAGTGTTAGAGTAATTGATGTTAGAAGGGAATCTGATTACAAACAAGATCATATTCCTACTGCAGTAAATTTGCCATTGGCAAATCTGTTATCTGACGATAGTCCGGAACGAGTTTTAAAACTTGTTAACTCTATGGGAATAGATGATGAGATGTCTGTTGTTGTTTATGATGATACCTTTGGTGCATTAGCATCAAGAGTTGCTTGGACATTGGAATATCTTGGACATTCAGATGTATCTTTACTTGAAACAACTTACAGTCATTGGAAATCACTTGGTCTGGAAAATGATGCCCAAATTCCTGAAATACAAAATAAAGAACATTCTATGAATTTACAACCTGATATTTTGGCAACATCTGATTATCTAGAAAGTGCAAAAACAAGAGATGATGTCATTCTAATTGATAATAGGGAACGACTTAATTTCCTTGAACAACATATTCCTGGCGCAATTAGTCTACCGTATAGGACCTTGGCAAGTAATGACAAAATTCTACGCTCAAAAGAAGATATGAAAAGATTGCTTGAAAACCGAGGAATCACAGGAAATTCAGAAATAATTACTTATTGTGGTAGCGTGGGGACTCTTTCTGGTTTGGCATACTATGCCTTAAAATCTGCAGGATTGCCCAATGCGAAATTGTATGTTCGTTCATTTAAAGAATGGAAAAAACTTGAAAAACCTACTGAGAAGCAAGAAGATGCAAGTTATTGGGATTTGTCTGCTGAATAGCTAAGAAATTTGGCTTCTGAGTTTTTTTGTAATTGTTACTTCAATGTTGTCAAATAGATTCAACATCTTGTCTTTGTTTTCAATTAGGTAATCTACACCTCTGTCTTTTAGTCTAATTGTCCATAATCTAATTTCTCTATGTTCATCAAAGAAATTCTCAATCATTTGTTCACCTGATTTTGCAGGATTGATAAATGTATCAAATAACTCGACAGTTTTTTCTACATCTTCATCTTCAATTGATTCTCTAACTAATTGTATGGCCTGACTCATCTCTTTCAAATTCTTTACTGGTTTTGGTAAAGTTTTTCTGGTAATTCCAAATAGTCCTTTCTTTTCTTTTCCCATCTTTTCTGCAACATTTGGTGCAAGATCATAAATTGGAATTTTACTTAAACCATCACGTTTTTCGTTTTGCACGATTAATCCTTTTTCCAATAATTTCCTCAGAGCTTTTTCTGCATCAGCTTTATCAAGAAATGTTGTCCATACAATTGAACCCAATGTGTGATATCCTTGTCTAATGGATTCTAAAACCACTACTTCTTCAATCCTTTTGAACCCTTCTTCAATTCTAACATTCACAAAATCTTTATCTCGAATTGATTTTCTAGCATTTTTAACATCAATTTCAATAGAGCGTTTTAATGACTCTAATGCTTCAGGAACATGATTTAACAATGATAAGAAACAAGCTTTGTTGTACCAAGCCATTCCATATGTTGGGTCTGTTTCGATTGCCTTTTCAACTGAATCTAATGCTTTGGAATAATTTTTTTGTTCATAATGTACTAGGCCTTTAAGATTCCAAGCTTCTGGATTTGTAACATCAATTTCTAAAATTTTATCATATACTTTTAGTGCTTCTCCATGATCATCTAAATGGAATCTTGCATATCCTAGTTTCATCAAAGTTTCTACATTGTTAGGTTCAATTCTTAATGCCATCTGAAATGCATCAATGGCATCTTCTAATTTTTCATCAGCCATCAAATTAATTCCTTTTTTAAAGAATTTCTTGCGATTATAATCTGAATCAACTAGTGATGTCTCTTTGACATTTTCTTCTTCTTTGGCTTTTTTTAGCTCCTTTGATTTTTTCCCGAAAGGTTTCTTCACTAGCTCAAATTGCAATATTATCTAGATAAATACCATCCTTAATTGAGCCTGAACCAATTTTTTTCATCCGAATAACTGGTTCAAGCGATATAAATACAGAAATACTTGAAATATACACAATCGAATGTGTCATCTCAACCACGACTAGAAATTCAAGGACAGGCACCATTTAAGCAATCTGGTGTCTATGAGGCCCAAATCTCCATTACTGACAGTAAACCTTCAGATGATGCAATTCGAAACAAACAATTCTCCACACTATGGCGAGGTAATTTTCATCTTAGAGTAAAAGATGGTGTATTTTCTGAAACCATTGGTTCTCCTGAAAATCCATTACCTGCCTCAATTAGTAATCTTGATGTTATTTGGATTGTTGTTACCGATCTTTTCTCTTCACTACATTCTGTATTTGATGTTCAATTGAAAAAACCATCACAACAAATTTCATCTAAAACTGAAACTAAAGTTATTTCTGAAACACCAAAACCAAAACGAACTGTAAAAACAAATGTTAGTGCAGGTGTTACTGGTCCTTCTGGAAATAAAGGTCCTGACGGTCCAACCGGTCCTCCCGGAGATAAAGGTCCACCAGGTCCTCCTGGTTTGCAAGGCCCTCCCGGAGATAAAGGTCCTGACGGTCCAACCGGTCCTCCCGGAGATAAAGGAGCAACAGGTGACAAAGGTCCACAAGGTGACAAAGGAATTTCTGGTGATAGGGGTCTTACAGGTGACAAAGGAATTTCTGGAGACAAGGGCGACAAGGGCGACAAAGGTGTTACTGGTCCTCCTGGCGACAAAGGAGATAAAGGTCCCACCGGCCCACTCGGTGACAAAGGTGTACCTGGACTAAAAGGTCCTTTAGGAGAAAAAGGAGATAAAGGTCCAACCGGTCCTCCTGGTGACAAAGGGGCATCTGGATTAAGAGGAGTCCCTGGGGAAAAAGGAGACAAAGGTCCACAGGGAGCAACTGGCGACAAAGGATTAACTGGTCCAACTGGTCCACCCGGAGAAAAAGGTCCTACTGGATTATCTGGTGTTCAAGGAGAAAAAGGAATTCAAGGTACTCCTGGACCTATTGGAGAAAAAGGTCCTGCTGGATCACTTGGCGACAAAGGTCCTGTAGGCCCTCCTGGTCCACATGGCGATAAAGGATTAACTGGTCCAACTGGTCCACCCGGAGACAAAGGTCCTGCCGGTCCACCAGGACCAATTGGAGAAAAAGGCAACAAAGGTGTTGAAGGACCTATTGGAGAAAAAGGTCCACAAGGTCCACAAGGACCCGCTGGCTCTAAAGGTCTGACAGGTGTTCCTGGTCCACAAGGTGAGAAAGGAGAAAAAGGCAACACTGGACCTATTGGAGAAAAAGGCAACACTGGTCCAACTGGTCCACCCGGAGATAAAGGTCCACAAGGTCCACAAGGTTCACAAGGTGAAAGGGGAACTACTGGTCCACCCGGAGAAAAAGGTCCACAAGGTCCACAAGGTATTCAAGGTCCACAAGGTGAACGAGGCCCAACCGGACCAATTGGTTCAATTGGTGAACAAGGTCCTGTAGGTGGTCAAGGTCCTGTAGGTCCACCAGGTCCACGAGGTCCACCAGGTCCACCAGGAGAAAAAGGACCATCAGGTGGAATGTCTTCTGAGCAAAAAGCACTATTCAAAGATTTGTTAGAAATTTTAACTGCCAAAGAAATTATTTCCACTAAAGAACAAATTAAACTAATGAGTTATCTTTACTAGTTTTTTGAAATTTTTTTCAACATAATAATTTCATAATTGTATCCCTTTAGAATATTTTTTTAATGAAAAATTGTTTAGAGTTGACACTAATTAGAATTTAGAAAAAGGGAAACAATTCGTCGTCTAAATGACGATTGTTAATTTGACGATATTATCGTCGTCTTGCAGTTCTTCTCTTTGGAGCGGCTCTGCGTTTAGGAGCGGCTTTTCTCTTTGGAGCTGCCTTCCTTTTAGCTGCCTTTCTCT
>JBHHVV010000062.1:0-7735 GCA_046754445.1 Candidatus Nitrosopumilus sp. | reverse complement strand
TCTAACAGGCCAAAATTTTTTTCCACATCTATTGGAGAATCATCATCAATAGATTGAAAAAGATTCACAGAAATTGCATCATATTCATTAATCTGAACCAACATTTGATCAACATAATCTTGCATGGATTTTTGCATCACAGGGTCAGCAAAATAATTCTCAGAAGAATCTTTGACATAGGTTAATTCATCATATCGAGTTATCAAATTCAATATATTTTGTTTATTTTGGTCATAGTCTTCTTTAGAGTGTTCATGAGGAAGTGCATAACTATGGGTTGAACCATGCATCATTTCAAAACTAGTGGAGATTTGCTCAAGAATTGTCAATGCAGGAGTACTCATTTTATCATGATATTCTGAAACTGATGAAATTTCATTGATTAACTGGTACTGGTATGATTGAACACCTGCAAAAAGTCCTATGATAAGTACAAACCCAATACTAAGTTTTGCTCTTATCTTCAATTACAATCATTTGTGAAGAATTGAAATCCATTGTTAAACATTTATCTTATTTTCATAAAAATAAAAAAAATCGGTTTTTGAGCGTAAATTACTGTCAAAACAAGAATATTCCATTCTAGATTACCGTTATAAGCACGATATAACTTTGATAATATGTTGCCTGGAAGTTCAATTGGTCAGCGTCTTGTTTTAACAAGTTTTGGTGAGAGCCATGGTAAATCCATTGGTGCTGTATTAGATGGATGTCCCGCAGGATTAGAAATTGATGAAAAAGATATTCAGAAAATGTTAGACTTGAGAAAACCAGGACAAAATCTTATTTCAACTCAGAGAAAAGAAGGAGATGTTGTTGAGATAATATCAGGAGTGTTTAGAGGACATACAACCGGTTCACCCATAACAATGCTAATTTGGAATAGTGATCAAAAATCAAAAGATTATGAGAATTTAAAAACAAAACTAAGACCTGGCCATTCAGATTATCCGGCCATGATAAAATATAATCAATATAATGATCATCGAGGTGGAGGAAGATTTTCAGGAAGATTAACAGCGACTCACGTAATGGGAGGAGCGATTGCAAGAAAATTACTTAAAGTTACATTAGGAATTGAAACAAACTCATTCACATTACAAATTGGTAGAAAAAAGATGGAAAAAGAATTCAATGAAAAAATGATAAATTCAATTTACAAAAATGAAGTAAGATGCCCTGAAACAAAAACTGCAAAAATTATGAGAGAAAATATTTTGAGTGCTAGAAAAAATGGAGATTCACTTGGAGGGATTATTGAATCAGTAACAACAAATGTTCCTGTTGGATTAGGAGAGCCAATTTTTAGTTCATTAGAATCAGATTTGAGCAAAGCAATTTTTTCAATTCCATCTGTTAAAGGAATTGAGTTTGGTTCAGGGTTTGCAGGTTCAGAAAAGTTTGGCTCAGAGAATAACGATTTGTATACGATTAAGAGAGGAAAGATAAAAACAAAAACAAACAATTCAGGAGGGATATTAGGTGGAATTTCAAATGGGATGCCAATAACTATGAGAATTGCATTCAAACCTGCATCATCAATTGCACAAAAACAAAGTACAGTTGACATTAAGACAAAAAAAGAAACAACTCTTCAAGTTAAAGGAAGACATGATCCATGCGTAGTACCTAGAGCCCCACCAGTGGTGGATTCACTTGTAGCCTTGACCATAGCAGATCATGCACTGCTTGCAGGAGCAATCAAGCCTGTTTTGTAAGAAAATGTCAGATATAGATAATCTTCGGAACAAGATGGATGAAGTAACTCTTGAAATGATAAAGTTACTGAAAACCAGAACAGATATTGCAAAAGAAATTGGAGAAGTTAAGAAAAATATTGGTAAGGGGGTTACAGATGAATTACGAGAGAGCAACCTACGTGGAAAAGTAATTTCGTTATGCAACGACATAGGACTAGATGAAACAATTGCTACAAAATTTTTCAATTTTTTACTAAATGAATCAGTAAAAGTTCAATCATCAAACAAACAAACACATCTTTCAATTTTCCTAAAAGCAAAATCACTAGAACAAGAAGGCAAGAAAATTATCCATATGGAGGTAGGAGAACCAGACTTTTTACCACCGAACATTGTAAAAGATGCATTAGAAGAAGTTTTTGAGAAAGGGTTTCTAAAATATGGTCAGGCAAGAGGAGTGCCAATTTTTAGAGATGCACTTGCAAAATATGTTTCAAAAACATTTGACACAAACGTAAAACAAGAAAATATCATAGTAAGTCCAGGTGCAAGATTTTCAATTTTTACTGCAATTACAACACTTCTCAATCCAGGAGATGAAATGATTGTCATCGAACCTGCATGGCCTGCATACAAAGATTGTGCGTTGAATTCAGGAATTAAAGTTAGAACAATCAACACAACTCTGGAGGAAAAGTGGAATCCATCATTAGAGCAGATAAAAAATACAATTAATTCAAACACAAAAATGATCGTTCTTAATTATCCAAACAACCCCACAGGAAAAATTCTTTCTGAAAAATTACAGGATGAAATAATTGAACTTGCTAGAAAAAATGATCTCTATGTGCTAAGTGATGAGATCTATTCACAATATGCTAAAAGTGATTGGAAAAGCATTCTATCATATAATTATGAAAAAAGCATAGTTACTCAATCATTTTCAAAATCTCATGCAATGACAGGATTTAGGATTGGTTATGCAATAGCATCCAATAAAATTATTGAAAAAATGGCAAAACTAGAGGCATTATGCCTAACCAATGTCTCAGAACCAGTTCAATACATAGCCATGAGAGCCCTGGAGGCAGATACATCCAACAATACTAATACCGTGCAAAACAGACTAGACATGTTGGCTCAAAAGGCAAAGGAAATGGGATTAGATTTTGTGATTCCAGATGGTGCAATGTACATTTTTGCACGAGTAAATCAAGAGGGATTTGACGGAGTACAATTTGCCAAC
The DNA here is from genome assembly GCA_046754445.1 of Candidatus Nitrosopumilus sp. Taxonomy (GTDB): domain Archaea; phylum Thermoproteota; class Nitrososphaeria; order Nitrososphaerales; family Nitrosopumilaceae; genus Nitrosopumilus. The sequence goes on along the minus strand of JBHHVV010000062.1, from coordinate 4,789 downwards.
AGTATACTGGAAAAAGGATTGGCAGTAGCTCCAGGAGAAGGGTTTGGAGATTACAAAAATTTTATCAGAATTTCTGCATGTCAAGACGAGAAGACACTAATTGAGGGAATGAATATACTGAGTAACATCATGAGGGGAGATCAATGAAAAAGGTTACAGTTGTTGGCGCAGGAGGCCAAATGGGCCAATGGTTTGCAAAATATTTTGCTGCTAAAGATTTTGAAGTAACAGGATATGATTCGGAAAATAAAATTGTAGGGAAAGATATCATTTCATCAGATTCATTAGTTGGATCAATTCTAAAAGCAGATTATGTTGTTTTGTGTACACCTACACGAAGAACACCTGAAATTATCAGATTAATTTCAAAAGAGATGAAAAGAGGAACGTATCTTATTGAGATATCGTCTGAAAAATCCAAAGTAGTCTCCTCATTATCAAAAATGCCTGCAAAGATCAATCCAATTTGTATTCACCCAATGTTTGGCCCCGGAACAAAATTAATCAAAGGTCAAAATATTATTTCAGTTCCAATCAAAGATGCCAAAAAAGAATTGACTGTTGCAAAATCATTATTTGAAGGAGCAAATTTTGTAACAATTGACGCTGCAGAACATGACAAAAAGATAGCAGTGATTTTAGGATTGACACATTTGATGAATTTAGTTTTTGCAAATATTATTTCTAAAGATGAGAAGATGCATCTTACAGATAAAATGTCTGGAACCACATTTAGAGTGCAAAAAACTTTAGCAGAGAGCATCATGACAGAATCTCCAGAATTGATTGAGACAATCATTGCAAATCCAGAAATTCGTAGAGTTGCAGAAGAGCTTTGGAAGGATATCGGAAGACTACTCACAGCAGTTCAAGAATCAAAGACAGAAGAAGTAATCACATACATCAGAGACTGTCAAGAAAGGCTGGCCAAGCATACGGATACGAATGAGTCCTACAAAAAGCTGACAAAGATGGTAAAAGCCGTTGAAAAATAACGGATATGCGCTCAACAAAAATAGTTACATCATTCATTAGAGATAATGACAAATTATTAATTCTCAAAAGAAGCGACAAAGTAAAATCAATGAAAGGATTATGGGCAGGAATTAGCGGAATTATAGAAAATAATGAAGACCCATTAGAAAGAGCAAAGATTGAAATTTTTGAAGAAGTTGGAATTTCAGAAGAAAAAATTACACTAGTCAAGTCTGCAGAAGAAATGCGAGTAAACTCTCCGCAATATCAAAATCATGAATGGGAGATTTATCCATTTTTGTTTGAAGCAAAAAACCCAACTATTGAACTTAATTGGGAAAATTCAGAATACGCTTGGATTAACATGGATGAATTAGGGAATTATGATACAGTTCCAAGTCTTGAAAAAGTATTATTCAATTTGTTGTAAATTCTTATTTTCTTTATCATATTTTTTTTGTTGTGGCAACATCATGTAAACGCAAGCTCCTCCACACATTGTGCAAGGAACATTATTCCCCGGATGTTGCCCAGTCCTACTATGAATTTTAGCTGCTTCTTCTGGGTCTATTGATAGTGCTAATTGTTTCTCCCAATCTAAAGTACGTCTTGCTTCGGTCATTTCAATATCCCATTTGATTACCTTTTCCCTGATCTTTACAAGATCACCTGCATGAGCGGCTATTCTATAAGCAATTAATCCTGCTTTTACTTCGTCTGCATTTGGTAAAGCCAGATGTTCTGAAGGAGTAAGATAACACAAAAGATCCACACCCTCACTTGCAGAAACTGCAGCACCAATTGCACTTGCAATATGATCATGTCCTGATGCAACATCAGTAACCAAAGGACCAAGAACATAATACGGAACATCACCAATTAGAGATTTTGCCAATCTAACATTGGCTGCAACTTCGTTTAATGGAACATGTCCTGGACCTTCAACCATCACCTGAACATCCTGTTCATGTGCACGTTTGGTTAATTGTGATATGTTTATCATTTCTTGAACTTGTAATTCATCATGAGAGTCTAAAATTGAGCCGGGTCTAAGTGCGTCACCAAGGCTAAATGTAACATCATATTTTTTGGCAATTTCAACTAAGTAATCATAGTGAGTCAAGTAGGGATTTTCTTTATCATGTTTTAACATCCAAGCTGCAGTTATTGTTCCACCCTTACTAACAACACCACCATATCTCTGCACTTTGAGAATTCTTTTTGCAATATCCTTAGTAATACCACAGTGAATTGTTGTATAATCAACTCCATCTTTTGCATTATTTTCAAACGCATTTAGATAATCATCTTCTGTTAAATTTAGAGGATTTTTATGAACTTCGACCCCATAATTGTATGCCTCATAAATTGGAACGGTTCCAAAAGTTATGGGTGCAGTATCTAACAAAGTTTGACGGATTTTTTTTACATCCCCCCCATCACTTAGATCCATTATTGTATCAGCATGATATTTTATTGCAACTTTTGCTTTTTCAATCTCTTCATCCAAATTTACATTGAGAGTTGAAGTTCCAATATTGACATTTACTTTAGTTTTAAGACCTTTGCCAATTCCAACATTGTGAATTTTTTGCGGTCTGATATTGTTGCTAGGAATAATAATCGAACCGCGAGCAATTTTTGGAATCAGCCAATCAAGTGAAACATCCTCATCTTTTGCAACTTGTTTCATTTCATCAGTAGCTACGCCACGTCGAGCAGAAGTCATTTGGGTTGCCATAATGTAATCTATGTTTTTGCCTGATTTAAACAATCGTGAAAAATGTCAAAAAATCTGATCGCTCAATAATTTCTTGTCACTATATTAAGAAAATAGATCGTTCTTAAATGTCAGAGAGGAGAAATATAACAAAATGAGAACCATACGAGAATGCAGACATTGTGGTAAAGAGTTTTACAGTATGAAAGACGAGTTTTGTTCTTTTGATTGTGTTACTCAATCATCAGAGTAATCAAAAAGATTAATTCAAATTCAATTCCTTTCCCAAAATAATCTTTTCAGAACGGATTTTTGAAATTCTATCCAAAATAGGCACGATAAAACGCTTAGAATCAGAAGAATTTGTGAAATTTTGCTTTATTTCACCTGCTTTTTGTACCAATTCAATTTCGGCTGCAATTAGAGAGATGTAATTACGAAGTTTTTGATTTTTAGATTTCAAATAGTCAGTTTCAGACATGATGTTTTATCTAGGAGGACTCCAACTCTCTTCAACATCATCACCAACATTATTTGAAACAAGATATTGTTTTCCACATTTGAAACATTGCCAAAGAAATTTTCCATCTTTTTTTGTTTGATATTGCATTGGAAGTAGGCAAGTTGTACATCTTAATTCTTCTAGAGAAAAATCATTAATGATAAGAATTTCTGTCATTAGAGTTTAGTAAATTATTCAACTATAAAATGAATGTTATAGAAAAAAAGTAAGAAACTGGTAGAGTCAAGTAAAACAAATTAGTGTTAGAATTTAATGAAAATTATGAATATACTTTCAATTGGAGGCTCTGATCCTTCAACAGGTGCAGGAATTCAAAGTGATGTCAAAACTTTTTTGTCATTAAATGTACATGGCCTTACGGTAATTACAGCAATCACTAGCCAAAATACTTCAAGTTTTGGAATTGTTGAACCAGTATCACAAAAAATGTTGAAGAATCAACTGGAGTATGTAATGTCAGATTTTAAAATTGATGGAATTAAAATAGGAATGGTGTATAATTCAGAAATTGTCAAAATATTAAATTATCAATTAAAGAAATTAAAAGTCCCAATAGTAGTAGACCCAGTCATAAAATCAACTACTGGCGGAATGCTTATTGAAAAAACAGCCATTAAAGATTTTCAAAAATACATCATACCTTTGGCGTCAATAATTACTCCAAACAAATTTGAGGCTGAGATTTTATCAAAATGCAAGATTAATTCTAAAAATACAATTGAAAAGGTTGCAAAAAAAATTCAAAAAAAGGGAGCTAAAAATGTTGTAATTACTGGAATAGAAACAAAAAACAAAAAGATAGTAGATTTTGTTCTTGAAGGAAACAGAAAATATTTAGTTTCGGGGGATAAAATTACCAAAATTAATCATGGTAGTGGATGTAATTATTCTGCAGCGTTAATTTTTGCTCTTGCAAAAAACAAAAAAATTAAGGAATCAATAAAATATGCAAAAAAATTCACAGAAAATTCAATTAAAAACGCAAAGAAAATTGGAAAAGGAATAGCAATTACAGACATTCAAGAAAAAGATATCATTAATGTCAAATTGTCAGAAGGAATTAGCAATTTTATTCAAATCAAAAATATTTACAAAAATATTCCAGAATGCCAAACAAATTTTATTTTTTCCAAAGAAAATCCCAAATCAATAAAAGACATTCTAGGAATTTCTGGAAGGATTGTAAAATCTGGAAAAGATGTGCTAGTTGCAGGAGATTTGATGTATGGGGGTTCAAAACATGTTGCATCGGCACTAATGATTATGAATAAAAAATATCCAAAAATTCGTTCAGCAATTAATATAAAATATCAAAAGGTAACCATATCAAAAATAAAAAAATCAAAAATGATTATTTCAAGTTATGATAGAAATCAAGAACCAGAAAATGTAAAAATTAAAGGTTCAACTATCAAATGGGGAATTCAACATGCGATAAAAAATTCCAAAACAATTCCGGATGTGATTTACCATAAAGGAGACTATGGGAAAGAACCAATGATAATTGTATTTGGTGAGAATCCAGATAATGTACTAAGAAAAATTTTGAAGATTATTTGAATCTAAACAAT
>JBHHVV010000061.1:0-7856 GCA_046754445.1 Candidatus Nitrosopumilus sp. | reverse complement strand
TCTTTGGTTTTTATTACCATTTTTCAGATTTTTTTACTATTGACAGATGACAAAACATCAAAACTTTCAATACGTGAAATTGCATTAAAAGGGACTATTATTGCACTAATCGTTACAATTCCATCAATTTCTTCTTTTGTTGTTGTTTGGATACTTCTTGATAATTTGATGGCTGGAGTTGTAGTAGGTGTAGTAATTCATTTTATTGCTATGGGGTTTTCATTAAAAATTTCTAAAAAACTATTAATAAAAAAATAGATTCATCGAACATATTTTATTTCACTAAAATTTATTTGAAATATATGGATTCATCAAATATTGAAAATGACTTAATATCTGAAATAAAATTAAAACCTATACAGGCTAAAGTGTATTTGTTGATCACTTGTAATGGAAAGATGTCTTCTTCTGAAATTGCTAAAAAACTAAATATTTCTACTAATGATGCTCAAAAAACTGCTGAAGATTTAATGACTTTGGGTGCTTTCATAGATTTTTCTGAAACTGAATTTGAGGCCATGCATCCCAGATTTACATCTGTCAATATGTATAGAAGAATGTGTGAACGAGAAAATATTGAATTTGGAAGAAACAAAATTGTTGATAATATAGGAGTTATTTTAGAAAAGCCATTTGATGATGCAAGAACTAAATAATACTAAAGATGGGTGAACAACATTGAGTATTGATACTGAAACCTGTAAACATCAACCAGTTTACTTTGGAGTGGTTAACATCAATATTGATGAGAGAACTATCGGCTCTGTTGATGTTTGGAGGTGTGGTGTTTGTAAAAAACGATTCTGTGAGGAGAAACAACTCGGTATTGAAGAGTTAGCAGATCTTGTAGGAATGCCAAAAATTGATCCTGATGCAAAATGGGGAGTCACTATATGCAAATTACAACAAGGGAAATACAAATGGAAATTGGTACGTTTAAAAGAAAATGGAGAAATAAAACATGAATGCTTAGATGAGCAAATAATTCCACTTAACGTTAAAGATTTCAAAGTTGAAGATGAAAAACATTGGAGTTTTTTAATAGACGATAACATTAACAAGGCTGTAGAAATCTAATTTCTAAAATGGATCTTAAAGTTCGCATTAATAATATTCATGGAAGCCAAATGGCTGCAAAAATTACTGGCAATTTTACTCTTGATAACAATGCATTTCGTTTTACTGCTATTGCATTTGGTAGAATTGGCGGACAAAATATTGGTGCTAAACTATCAAAAACCACTGAAAAAGAATTGGAAAAATTAGGATATGATGTTGAAGAAGTAATTCTTTTGCTTCAGAAGAATTTACTTCAAGGTGATTTGACTTTGCCTGAAGGGCTCAAAAAAGAATCCTTTGTTGATGATTAAAATTCTGCTTCTTCTAATGCCTTAGCACAAGAACAACTTCTTGTCTTGGGAATCTTATCAATCAGTTCTGTTAAAACTTTCTTAGTTTTTTCTACATTTTTTGATAGTGTTTCTAAAACTTCTTTTGCTGTAACCGGTTTTTCTGCCCAAACATCATAATCCGTAACTGTTGAAATTGATGCATAACACATTTGTGCTTCTCTAGCTAATTGACATTCTGGAACAAGTGTCATTCCAATGATTTCTGCTCCCGTAGTTCTGTAAAATTTTGATTCTGCTTTGGTTGAAAACCTAGGACCTTCAATACAGACATAGGTACAATTTTTATGCATTTCTAAATCTTGGTTATCTACTACTTGAAGAATTGATGATTGTAATTCCGGACAAAATGGGTCTGCTACTGAAATATGAATAACTCTTCCCTCTTCTGAAAATGAACCTTTTCTAGATTTTGTAAAATCAATAAATTGTGACGGTAAAGCAAAGTGTCCTGGCTCAAATTCTTCTTTAAGACTTCCAACTGCTGAGGGGGCTATGATTCTTGTAATTCCCAATTCCTTGAAAGCCCAGATATTTGCTCTAAAATTGATCATGTGTGGCGGGATAGTGTGTTTTTTCCCATGTCTTGGAAGAAATGCAATTTTTCTTCCATTAAAAACTCCTACAGTAATTGTATCTGATGGTTTTCCATATGGGGTGTCAATATCAATTTCTTGGGCATTTTCAAGTAATCCCGAATCATAAATTCCTGTACCGCCAAAAATCCCAATCTCTACATCTTTTTCCATTAATATTTCACCAATGATTTACAATTATACTTGCTAATCCCTTTGATTCCATCAAGTTCTGTTAGCTCTATAAGAAATGCAAAACCTGTTACTTTACCTCCTACCTTTTCAATTAGTTTTGCTGATGCCTTTGCTGTTCCTCCTGTTGCAAGCAAATCATCACAAATGAGTACTCTTTGACCCTCATCAATGATATCTTTTTGAATTTCTATGATGTCTTTTCCATACTCAATTGTGTATGATAATTTTGTAGTTTTTCCAGGTAATTTCCCTGCTTTTCTAATCATTATCATTCCTTTGTTGTATCTTGATGCAAGTATCGATGCAAGAATGAATCCTCGTGACTCTATTCCTGCAAATAGATCCATATCTTTTGGATGAAAATATTTTGACAATTCATCTGCAATAACCGATAATGCAGATGGATCTTTCAAAATAGGACTAAAATCTCTAAATAAAATTCCTTTTTTAGGGAAATTTGGATATTCTGCAATTTTTTCTTTTAGATTCATGTTTCATTGTATTTTTTGCTGAAATAAAATTGTTTGAAAGTTTATTGTATCTCAAAAGTTGTTTCTGCAGAATCAAATGCATCTGTAACTTTTATTGTGTATGTTCCAGGTGCTGTTTCATCAGGAATGAACCATGGTAGATTGATTCCTCCAGAGCCTGATGCTGGAATTGACAAGTTTTCAATAATTTCTCCATCTGCTGAAACTATTTCAATTGATACCGTTTGGGATGCACCAAAAACTTCAATTATTATTGATTTTCCTAGATAACTATCTTCTCCATCTGTTACAGATACCATCATTCCTTCTGATACCGTTGCTAACACCTCAATCTCTATGGTATCAAAATTTGCTCCGCTTTTTGCATTAATCATCCATACTCCTGGCATTCCATCTGATGGAATTCTAAACGAGTCCTCAGAAACCTTTCCATTTTTATCAGAAAAAGTTTCTTTGGTTTTAATTTGATTTTGATTTGGATCTGTCATGCTGATAGTTAGGAGAACATTAGGACCAGTGTCACCTAATATCAAAACTGAATCTCCTGGTTGATATTCAACTTTGGTAGTGTTTATTTCGATTTCACCAGAGCCTGTTTGTAGACCTACCGTGAAAATTTCAGTACTCTGTGCGCTTCCTTTGCTGATCACAGCTGTATATACTCCTGATGCATAACCTTCTAAATTCAGAGAATATGTGCCTCTTCCGTCTGGTTCAAGTGTTATTGATATCGTGTCTCCTTTAGGTTTGTCAGAAGGATCAACTATTAGTAAACTTATGACATCTGATGATTTTCCTGTTAATGATATTATTGCGGTTTCACCTTCTTTGTAATTTAATTTATCAAATTCTAGATTGACCGGGATTGTTGGTAATTGGCCTAATCCAACAAAAATAAACTCTTTATCTTTTTCTTGTGATGCAATTAATGTGTATGTTCCTTCAGAAGAACTTTGAGTTGTTGGAAATTCAAATTCTATAAAACCTGATTCATCAGTATTGATAATATTTGAAAATATTTCTTTTCCTAGAGGATCTTCTAATACCAATTCTATTGGTTTGTTTGGTAAAGCTGTACCGTTAAACTTCATAATTTCTCCTGGATCAAATTTTAAACTTGTAGGTGCAATGATGATTTTTTTGTTAGATTCTACAGTCCATCTTTTAAGAATTTGATCTCTACCGTCAGAAATTGTTACACTATATTTCCCAAATGGTGTATCTAGTGGAACAATAATTGGTTCATCTAATTTCCAATTTCCTACTCTGTCTACTTCAGATGTTCTGGTGTTGATTATATCTCCATCTGGATTTGTAATCTGAGCTGTAATTCCACTTCCTGGCTGTGCAGTACCTGATATCTCTAAAAAGTCTCCTCTGTGCATTATACTTGGAATCCCTTCAATAGAAAGCTTGATGTTGTCTGATTCTGGAATCTGATTATCGATTTCACCTATTCTGAGACTAATTGATTTTTCTTTTCCTTCTTTGTCTTTTACTTTAAAATCTACTCTATCTGCTTTTTCATCATCTGGAATTTTCATTGTGGTTATAAAATGACCATCTTTATCTGTCTCAAAACTTCCTAGTTTCTTTGAATCGATGAAAAAATCAAATTCTTGAGATGCGCCAAACTTATCTCCTGTAACTCTAATTGATGAGCCAACATTTGGTTTCTCTGGGATTATTCTGAATATGGATTCTGAAGAAATGCTTTCTCTTGTATTTTCTGGAGTTTGCTCTTGTGTTGGTTTTGGATTTTGGATTATTGTTGTTAATTCTTTTGACAATACTTTTCCTGTGTCAATTTGTTTGTCATTTTTATCTAATGCTTTCCAATTTATTCCTGAATTTACTTTATCTGTTTTAACACCAAATTTTACTGATTCACCTTTTTTGATTGGCTCTGATGATGTAAAGATGATGACTCCTTGAGGTGTTTTTTCCCCTACCCATCCTTTTTCTGTCTTAAAAGATTTGAAACTAAAATCACTTCCAACCCAAATTCTAAATGTATTGACATCTTTATTCATATCATTTGTTAATTCAATAATTGTTGTTTCTTCTAATGCAATACTTTTAACATCAATTTCTTCTGCATATGCATCTGAAGGAATTGCAATTGCTACAATTGAAAATAAGAATATCAATGAAAAGAAAATACCTTTTGTTGAGGATTTACTCACAAAGTCCAATCTGTCCATCTCTCTCTTAAACCTTGGATATTTTTTCCCGTTTTTCTATTTTTTACTTCTGTATCTTTCATAAGCAAACTTCTTAAATCTTAAGCCTTAGCCTTTTGGAATTTGTTTGGGTCTGGTTTTGTTACTATGTTTTGGTATTGTCTAATTCGTTCAGCAATCAATCTGTATAATGATCTAAATTGGTCTTTTGTTTTATCTGAGAGAAAACTAGCATCCTCAAGAGCAATTTTTTCACAAATATATCTTGTAATCTCTTCATTATCGAATTCCCCCCAATCTTCATCTCTATGTTCTTGCCAAATTTTTTCTAGCTTCTCTAAAATTCCTTTCCCATCTTTTGCAGCAACATCCTCAGACGTTAAATTTGAAAATCCTTCATGCCTTAATTTGATTTCATATGTCTGATTAACTGGATGTAAATAATCTTCAAGATCAATATAGTCTTCAATTGATTCTAATTTTTTTCCTTCTCTTTCAAAAAATATGGTCTGAATTGCTGAAAAGTCATTAGAAACTAACTGGGCAGAAATCTGCTTTGATTCCTCTGTATTATCTAATAATATGAAAGTTCTGTAGCCATGATTTCTGTAAAAAATTGCCAAGGGCAAAACTGAGTTTTTGTTATAAGCTGCTACTACATTCAAAGGATTCATTGAGATATTTGGATCTTGTAAGAACTTGTCAAATGCGTTTAGATACATTGCATCAGACATTGTCTCTACAATTATCACTGGTCTAGAGTTTGTTCCAATTTCTCTATCTACAATTGATTCAACTTGTCCTCTAGATAATCCATATAAAATAGGTGTTAAAGTTTTGTCATCTGCATTCCAATAATCATAAAAAATTCTACTAAGATGTTTTCTTTTATCTAACTCTACGACAAGTAGATTCCCTGGAGTATAATCGAAGATCATAAATGGTGAATGTGTTGCATATAACACTTGATTAGAACCAGCTAAATTTTTCAATAAATCTGAAATTCCCATCTGTTGAGTTGGGTGAAGATTTCTTGCAGGTTCGTCTAAAAGTAGTATCGCTTCTTTCAACTCTGCTCTTTGAGTTTCAGCTGCAAAGTTTACAATAAAAGAAAAAGTCCACTTAAAACCCTCTGCTCTTCTATTGAGTAATCCTGTATTTGTAATGGTTCCATCTTTGTGAACATCTGAAATTACAACGCTCATTATGTTTCCAGGATTATATCTCAAGTCTACATGAATAGGATCTCCTTTCCATGCTGGATTTAACTTGCTGGTTAATCTGTTACTTGCAGCATTAAGAAGTTTAATGCATTTAGAGGGACTCTCTTTTACTTCATCTAGTTCCCTCATATCCAACTCAGCAAGATAAAATAGATTTCTAACAGTTTCAGCCTTGTCAAATTCTTCAATATATTCAATTGATTCAGCTCTTTCTCCTCTCTCTTCTCTAAGATATTCATTGAGATTGATATTCCCATAGATTTTTTTGTAATCTGAAAAATAAACGAATCTTGGATGCAAATCTGATGCAATAAAATTATGCAAAGCAGTCTTTTCACTTTCACCGCTCAAAAGATTTGAAAATTGATTCTCTGGGTTCTCGTAGATTTTTTCCCATTCTTCAATTACTTTGGGCTCTTGAATTGCAATTACATGAAATTGATTGCTAAATTCAGCCATTCCACTATCGAATGACTCTTGATTTTTTGGAACTGGTCCGTCAAAGAATTTTGTATCTATTTGTATTCTGAGATGGTTAGGAATGGTATCCAAAAACCCTAGAATTTGTTTTGAGAAATTTTCCCATGAATTTAATCCCTGGCTCTCTTCTTCGCTTAATTCTATATCTTCAAATTCATACTGTACCTTTGGTTTTCGATTTGTTCTAATTAGTTTGATCTTCTTTATCTCTGGCAAGCTAGGAAATTTTTCTTTTAATATCTCTCTTTCATGCTGATTTAGATCGAATTCCCCTTCAGCTAATCTAATCTCATCTTTGAGTTCTTCATTCATTTCGTCACATAGATCTAGTTCAGAAACTTGTTCATCTCTGTTTAACAAGGTCAATGCCTGAAGAATTGTAGTTTTACCACTTTCATTTCTACCTACAAAAGCTGCCAGGTCTCCTACAGTAATTTCCCCAGAATCATGAATGCATCGATATGCTCTGACCCTGAATTTTCTAAGTCGCATCTAGCGATATTTAGTCGGCTACGATTTAACTCATTCGTCAAATTGATCTCAAGTTTTCAACTTTTGCTAAATAGATATAAGGGAATTACCGGTCTTAAAACAAAATGGTATCTAAAAGAATTTTTCTAGTATTTGTCTTACCTGTAATTTTTTCAATAATTTTTGGCTCTGTTGTTATGGGTGACATTTTGGACAAACCTGATAGGGCGTTAAACATGTGGCCAATGTCATCCTCAGAAGATTCTTCACACAAATCTTCAATTCAAATTATTGGTTTATCCAAACAATACTCTACATCTGTTCCAGTAGAAATCCAAGTCAAAGTTAATGATTCTTCCTTTGATTGCGGTGATCTCTATATCACAATTTATTCCTCTGGAAAAAATGTAGTTACCCAAGGGGGATTCTTTGAACAATGCTTTGAGAAAGGTAGTACAATCATTCCTGTAGGTGAAAAATTCTCTAAAGTCATTGACATTCCAGGCTCGTATGAGATAAACGTAGAAATGATTTCAAAAGAGCTAAAAAATATTTCAACTAAAGGAGCATTTACTGTTAAATAGGCATGGATTTTTCTATGATAAATAAGAACTTGAATATGAAAAATAAGGTGATTTGATGGCTAAGAAAAAAGATAGTTTGATTGATGAGGCAGCAAAAATCAAGGCTGAATTAGATGAATTAAAAAAGAAAAAGAAGGTTTTAGACTCTTCTTCAGCAAAGAAAGCAGAAACTAAACCAGCAAAGAAAACTGCAAAGAAAGCAGAAACTAAACCAGCAAAGAAAACTGCAAAGAAAGCAGAAACTA
>JBHHVV010000060.1:0-7900 GCA_046754445.1 Candidatus Nitrosopumilus sp. | reverse complement strand
AGCACCACCAACACCAGAACCACCAAAAGCTTCTAGAGGCACACTACCAAAAGGTATGGAGCAAGCACAAACACAACAAGCACCTCCTCCCCAACAATCTAATTATGGTGGCAGTGAAGAAAAATCTAGACAAGAACAACTCGAAGATTATGAAAAAGATTACTTGCAAAGAATAGAACAACAAAGAAAAGATGATGAAAGAGCCTATCAAGAGGCAGTTGAAGCTGAAGTCAAAGCTAAAGCTCAACAAACACGTGGTAGTTTACCAAAAGGTTTTGAACCACAACCTGAACCTGAAACACCAAAAGCTTCTAGAGGAACGCTACCAAAAGGTTTCTAATCTTTTACAATTTTTTCTTTTACTTATTTTTATTTTTGATTTAAGAAATCATCTAGTACTTGTTTTGAATGTCCAGCAGGTTTAACTTTTGGATAAATTTTGAATATCTTTCCTTTTTCATTTACCAAAAACGTACTTCTCATTACTCCCATGTATTCTCTACCCATGAATTTTTTCTTTCCCCAAACCCCAAATAATTTTGATACAACTTTATCCACATCAGCTAATAGCACATATTTGATTCCCATTTTTTCACAGAATTTTTTATGTGAGTTTACATCATCTGGACTAATGCCTATGATTTCAATTTCTTCCTTTTGAAATTTTTTGTAATCTTTTGAAAACTCGTCTGCCTCGGTAGTGCATCCTGGAGTGAAGTCTTTTGGATAAAAATAAATTACATATTTTTTGCCTTTAAAATCCGAAGATTTCACTTTGTTTCCTTCGGTGTCTATTAAATCAAATTTTGGAACAAAATCTCCTTCTGATATCATATTCTTCAATTGAATCTACCTGTAATTAATTATTTTTTGATATTCCCTGATCTCAAATCTAGTCCGAATCTTTTATATGGAAATTGGAGTGGCTTTTGCTTAATGGTTAATCCGAGAGCATATCTTGCTGAAGCAATTGCGACTTATGGTTTGGTATTCTTTGGTCCTCTATCTGTAATATTGGCAATTGCGTCATTTGGAGAAGAACTAACAACACAATCTGTATTATTTATTGCTCTTGGACATGGAGGTGCTATTGGTTTGATGGTGTATACATTTGGTCATGTATCAGGCGCTCACATTAACCCTGCAGTGACAATTCCTATGATGATTACAAAAAAGATTGGCATTGCAGACGGGATAGGTTATATCATATCACAATTAATTGGAGCAATTGCAGCAGCTGCTACATTAAAAGTGATTTTACCTGAACTTGGAGCCAAAGTAAATTTTGCAACCCAAGGCGGTCCTAGTGATTTAATCAATAACAGTATTAGCTCTGGATTTGCCGTAGAGGCAATTATGACCTTCTTCTTAGTAACTGTAATCTTTATGACTGCAGTTCACAAGAAAGCATCCCCCGGATTACATGGATTTTCTATCGGTGGAATAATTTTCCTCATTCATCTGGTAGCAGTACCACTAACCGGCGCATCTGTAAATCCTGCACGAACATTTGGTCCTGCATTAATTTCTGGATTTTGGGAATTCCATTGGATGTATTGGGCTGCACCAATATTGGGTGGTATTATCGCTGGTTTGATAATGAATTATGTGTTTGTAAAAAAAGCAGAAACTGAAGCCTAAATTTCAAATACCAACATTTTTAAAAAATTTAAAATTCTTCTTCATTCATGATATCCTCTGATGATATTTCCCAAATGTTTGATGAAGAATCAAAAAAACTCCAAAATTTGATAAATGTAGCTTACTCAAAAAATGATTTGTCTGTGCATGAAATTGTTGAGACCTATTATCAAGTTATGAATGTATCATCTATGGCTACAATGTTAAAACAACAGATGGATTCTGAATCTAATCCATTATTAGAAAAAATTCAAAATACTGAAAAAATCATTACTGAAAAATTCAATTATCAAATTCATCCAAAAGTAACTAAAATGCTTGAATCTTCAATCCGAGAAACTACAAATAATCTTCAATCGAGAAATTCTGATGAAAAATCAAAAGAAGAAACAGAATCTGATGCAAAATTGTTTGATGAACTTCGTCAAAAAATGAGCACTAAAGAGTTTGTTGAACAATATGACAAAGGATTTGACAAATGATTGATGACATTGCAAAGAATTTAATTGATTTAAAAAAAGAATTTGCAAAAATATATGACGGTAAAAGTCAGATTCAAGAAGTAATTCCAAAAACACAATCAGATCTATTTCCAATAAATGATACTCACTTGGACTTGTTACATCAGTTTGCAACAAAGAATCCAATCTATTATGATTCATTTGAGAAAACAATTGGACACACTGATTGTGTTGTGTATGAAGGTGACATTAACAAATATTGGTTAAACAGCATTCAACATTCGTCAAGTAGAGCACCCTTTTCACCTACATGGGTAATGTCTGGTTACGTTGGAGCATTACTTGCAAAGGAACTTGGATATTCTGAATTGATTGATATTGGTTCTGGTGATGGGCGAATTGCATTTTGTGCTAAAGTTCTTGGTTTGGAATCGTATAGTATTGAAATTGATGAAATGTTAGTAGAATTACAAAAAATTCTCACGCCAACACTTGACTTTCACCCATTTTGTGCAGATGCCATGCAGTTTGATTATTCTGCATTAGATCTAGAAAAACCCATATTTTTCATAGGAGGCCTGGCTCAAATGGGTGGTATTGCTTTATCTTCTGGGATTTTAGAAAAAATTGCCTCAATTTCTGATTTGAGAAAAAAAACTGGTTGGGTTTTTGCAGGTACATACTCTCAAAAATATGCCTCTGATCCAAAAAATAAGGCTGGATGGGGTACCTTGATTGAGAAAAATAATCTAAAGTCTATTAGAATAATTTCTTTACCTACTGTATGGACTTTTCATGAAACTGATGAGACTCCATACATTTTTGCAGAATCTCAATAATCGCAATCCAAATTAAGCGTAAATTTACCAAACTTTTCGGACTCGTTGCATAGCTTGGATAGTGCGAACGCTTGCGGAGCGTTAGGTCGCCGGTTCGAATCCGGTCGGGTCCGTATATCTTCTGTTTTTGATTTTGAACTTTTTCTAAAAATAGTAAAATCCCAAAAGATTCAAATCGATATCTCTAAATGATTTTGATCTGTAAATCTAATTATGAAATTAAACAAAATGATAATATTACAAAAGTTTGGTGAGTTTATAAAATGACATTTCGCAGAATAGTTGTTGCTATCATCACTCCTACTCATACCAAGAAATCCTTTGATCTTGGTCTCAAGATGGCCAAAAAATTTGATTCAGAACTAACTGTTATAGAATGTGTATATAAAATTCCGCCAAAGTTTTATTTTTTTGAAACTAAATCTGATAAAAAAACAACACAAAATCAGATTACCAAACTTAAAACAGAATTGGAAAACTGGAAGGAAATTGCTAAAAAAGAAGGAGTTCATATTAAGACAAAATTTGCGTTAACTGATAATATTTCACATTGGGTAATTGATTATGTTAAAGAAAATAAAATTGATTTGTTAATTGTAGATTATCCAAAACTATCCATGGAAGAAATAACACTATTTGATGACATTATAAACACCATTCATCACAAATCTCATTGCCATCTTTTGACAATGAAGTCTATGTAGACAAGTTTTCTAATTCTTAACTATTTTATGCCTAGTCCGTCTTTGATAACTAGTATTTGATGTACAAACATACTTCAAATTTTCTAAGTATCCTGAATTTTTTTAGATTAAACGTGTATGCTTAATTTTACTGGAGTCCTATCCTCCTATGCTGATCGAATTTGAAAAAATTCAAACCCCTGGGCATTTTTATCTTTACATGGTTCTTGAAGAGTACTTATCTGCTCCATTTTCTGATATTTGCATATGATGTGAATCTGTTTAAAATTTATACAAAAAAGAAAAACACAATTTGTGCAAAAAAATCAAAATTCTTCTGAAATTGAACCTTCTGAATGGTTATTGGTGAATAGATTTTTGCATGAATTAAAACAAATTGACTCCAAATGTGTGTCTGTTTATTATCCATATGGCAAGGGTGAGGAAATAATATCTATACTACGAGAAACAAAGAGAAATGAATTATTAGAAAAAATAGAATCAAAAATTGAAAAAAGAATTGCAGAACTCAAGGAAACACCTCCATCTGCAGGAAAGTTTACAAAAACTCTTTGTATTTTTGGATGGATAAGAAACGGTAAAGTAAACATCAAAGAAATTGGAACTTCAAAAAAACTACCATATGTTTACATGGTCAGTAAAAGACCATTTGTTAAACCATTTTACGACATTCTCAAAATCCATCATGATGTTTTATTGATAACACTTGATCAAAAAACTGCAAGAATACAAAAATTTCATGGGAGTCAGATTGTCCAAGAATCTAAACTAAAAATTGATTTACAGGGAAGACACCGTAAAGGAGGACAAAGTCAGGGACGATTCCTAAGAGCAAGACAAACAAAAATTCATGTTTTCTTCAAGAAAGTTGCAAACAAAGTTAGAATTATGGATTCAAATTCTGAATTGATTTTATTGGGTGGAGTAGGTCCTGCAAAAACCGAATTTCATGGAGCTCTAAACTCAGAATTGACAAAAAAATGTCGATTTGTAGAAAACTTATCTTTTTCCACTTCTCTAAAAGACATCGAAAAGAAAATTATTCACAACTTGTATCAGCATAGACGAAAATATGTTGCAGAAACTATTGAGAAATATGAAAAACTAGTCAAAGAGGGACTAACTGCCAAAAGAAATGGTATTATTTACAAAGCATTGGAAATGGGTGCTGTAGATATGCTGATTGTTTCTACTGATTATCACTCTAACCCCAAATTCAAAAATATTATGAAAATGCTAGAGATTGCAAAAAACACGTCATCTAAAATTGAATTTGCTACATCTAAAAAAATACTCAAAAAACTAGAAATTGATGATTCAGTCTTAGCAATACTTCGATTTAGGATTAAATGATCACAAAACTGGTATGTTTTGTGTTTGGTAGGATTTTTTTTGAAGCCATTATCCTTCATGTTACCTTGGTAATTCTAATGTAAATCTAGTTGGATTGTTGCTCACATAGATTTTTCCATTATGCTGTTCTATGATATTTTTACAAATACTTAGACCTAATCCTGTCCCTGATTGTTTAGTGGAAAATGATACATCAAAAATTTCTGAAAGTTTTTCTTTAGGTATACCTGGACCTGAATCCTCAAAAATAATTATAATTTTATTTGGAGATTCTTTTATATTTACAGTGATTTCACCTTCCCTTTTAATTGCTTGAATGGAATTTGAAATTAAATTTGAAAAGACTGATTCAATTTTACTCTTATCACAATTAATTATCACATGATTTTTGGGTGTATGGATTTTAATTTTATCTGGAATATCTATTTCATCTAAAACATTTTGTAACATTATTTTAATTGAAACTTTTTCTTTATTGATCCTTTCATTTTTGGCAAATGTCAAGACATCTTCTATGATGTCTGAGATTGATTTTATGGAACGTGCAATTTTTTCTACTTGCTTTTGTTTTATTTTATCTTCTCCTACCATCAACTTCAAATTTTCATTACAGACGTTAATGATTGTGAGTGGATTTCGTATATCGTGTGCAATACGTGATGCCATCGTTCCAATAATAGACATTTTTTCAGATTTTATAGCGTTTTGAGAAAGTTTCATATTTTTAACTAATATTCTAACAAAATAAAAAAATAAAATACTGAAAAAAAACCCTACAATCGGAATCACAATTAGTATCTGATTCTCTATTCCTTGATGTGGAGGCTGCGTTCCTTCAAAAACAAACACCCAATCTCTGTTTCCTATTTCAAAATTAAAAATTTCTGAAAAATCTTCGTTTTCAAATTTTTTGTGTGTGATATAATTCGAATCAAAAAACAGATTTTCATTTGAAACAGAATTATCATAAATTCTCATGTGAATGTAGTCAAAAAAATCCGGTTCAAAAATACCTTTTACAAAATCATTCATTCTAAATACTGCATAGACAATTCCATCTAATTCAAAAGATTCAATTTCATCTGATCCTTTTTCATATATTGGAACTAACATCAAAAATCCATTTTGAACGTCATTTTCTGTTTCTTGAACTAGAATTAACTTTCCAGTAATAGTTGTGGTTCCAGTAGATTTTACTGTTTCAACTGCATTGTGTCTTGTTTCTTCAACAAATATGTCATAACCTATTGCTCTCTTATTTCGAAAGTCTTGTGGTTCTAAGAACATCACTGGATAATATTCATCCCTTATTCCTTCAGGTTTTATCGTATAGTTGATTTCGCCATAATTTTTTAATTCTTCGATAAAATCCTCCCGTTCTTCATTAGTGATGTGATGCACATATCCGACTCCTTGAATTCCTGGAAATCTTTCATCTATTTTTTGAATCTCGATGAATTTTTTCCATTCATTCAATTCCACTTTTTTTGATGCTGCAAAAAGACCTTTGGCTCCAATTAATACTTGTTCGTATCTTGATAATCTGTCTGAAATTTTCTGTGATGCATCACTAACATTTGTTTCAAATTGTATTTGTTGTGTCTTTAATTCAGAGCTAAGGAAATTCCCCCATACCATTAATGTAATTCCTAACGAAATTCCAAGTATAATCCATGGAAGAATTTTAATTCTCTGCATGCAGTACGAACATCATTTTAGTATTAATACATGTGAAATTATTAGAAAAAACATACTAGTTTCTAAATTCCTTTAACCTAAGCTGGACTATACGTCAGCTTATTTCAGACACACATCATGCTTTAGAGAATATGATTAAATGAAATGTATGAAAAAAGTGTATTTTTTTGAATCAGGAACAGAACCAAAAATTTGGGAAAAACTGACAGAATCTGTACATGGAAAAATTCTAGCTGAAACTACTTGGGAACCATGCAAAAAATTACCTTAAATAAACAATCTTTTGATCATTAGTGAAATCAACACCTAAAATTATTTTATATGATTTTAAAATTCTTACAAATTATTTTTGCACGATAAATTCATCATATTTGCACTCTATGCTCGATTCAGCATTTTTTCTTAAATGCTCAAAGTATAATTCTATCATATCCAATCCTGAAACAATTCTAGGTGCATTATTTTGAACAAACTCAATTCTTTCAGAATTAGTTTTTGGCGCATCATTCAAATAATTTTCAAATGCTGCTTTACCATCATAATCCACAAATGCCATTCTTGCACTAAAGTCCGTTCTTTCTAAAACTAAACTATCTCCACCCACAATAGCTGTATGATATGGGTGTTGAATTAATGATTCTGAAAATTTTTGAGATGTGGAAATATTTGATCCTTCAAATTCTTGAGAAAACTCATTAAAATCTGCAAGAAGATAAAAAGTTGCTTCGGGTTTTGTTGCTCTTATTCCTGAAATTTGTTTCAATCCTGTGTATGTGAATTCTCCCATGATCTCATGTATCTTTCTTGTAATCTCTAGATATTGATCCATTTCTTTACTTACTTGAAATCCTTCTATTGCAGCATGTTGAATTGGAGTTGCAACAGATGTATATTCAGTTGCTTGAATTTTTTTAAATTGATTTCTAACATCATCTGCACTTTCTGGGAAAATAACATATCCTAACCTATACCCTCCTGCCGCATGTGATTTTGAAAGTCCATTTGTTATGATTGAACCTTCCGGGTAAATTTTTGCCATGCTGACAAATTTTGAAAAGTCATATGTTGTTTGAGCATATATCTCATCTGAAATCACAATGATATTTTGTTCTCTACATACTTCGGTGATTTCTTCTAACTCTAATCTATCATATACGAGACCTGTTGGATTGTTTGGATTATTTAGAATTAGAATTTTCTGTCT
>JBHHVV010000059.1:0-7933 GCA_046754445.1 Candidatus Nitrosopumilus sp. | reverse complement strand
TTGTACAATTCATGAAGATATGAAAGGCGTTTTGACAGTTACAGAATAATCTGGAACTTACTAAATATCTACAGTAAATTCAGTAATTCTCAACATTTCAAATTTAGATGGTATTCATTGTTGTTCTAATTTTTTTTGATTATGGAAAGGATCGCAATGAAAATACCAGATACAGATAAAGATATGGCCAAAATTGAAAAATCTAATGCTAGTTCAAGTTCAGAATCATTTACATCTGCAAAAACTTGAGGCACGGTCATTGGAATAAATAATAGTAAAAACACATTAACATTTACAAAATTTTTCTTCATTGTAGAATTTTTGATTATCACATATTAAACATCGATTAACATTGTTAACCAAATAAGAGAATTTTATGATTTTAATTTTTCCGTAGTATTTGAATATGATTAATTGAAATTAGATTAACACCACAATGACATCATTCAAAAATCCCAAGATTTTATTTTTACACATACAATAATTAACAATGTTAAGCGATTCCTAAATATCAAAATAAGTCTTCTAAGTGTATGCAAAAGCCAATTTAGTCGCATGGTGTATTCCTAGATTTGTTATGACCCTCCCGTTTTGACTCCTAGGTTCATGTCATCCTAAAACTGCCCACTGTAACACCATTTGGCTTTTGCTTTTTTGTTAAATAACTCAAAAAAACTATAAAAGAAGAATTCCAAAAATTTGTACAAGAATTGCTGCGATTGCAAAAAGAACTAGTTTCATGCCTAATTTCATACCATAAATCCTTACGTAAGTTGCTAAAAATACCTTTTTAGATGTTCCTGAACATTGTTAATGAATTAGAGATCATATGAAAAAGTGATTAATGTACAATCAGTATTGAAAAAATAATCAAATGATTTTTTTAGAGTTGGTTTGTTTTCTATAAAACACAAAAAACACAATTAAACCAACTATTGCCCATATTGCAGAGACAAAAAGGGCAGATTCATTTAGGAAAAACATCAATCCAACACAAGAAATTGAACCAATAATAGGTATTACTGGGTATAATGGAACTTTAAAGAACCTAATAGTTTTTGGTTCAGATTTTCTTAATTTGAGCAGAGATAAATTTACAAAAAGATAGGTAAAAAGACTACCAAAATTCACTATAGATGCAATAGTTTCAATATTGTCATAAAAGATTCCAGCAAAAACAACGATTACAATACCTGCTATGAAAATTGAAAAATAAGGAGTTCCAAATTTTTTACTTATTTTATCAAATTGTGATGGAAGTAATCTATCTCTTCCCATTGCAAAGCTAGCTCTAGTTCCTCCAAGGATACTACTTAGAACTACAGAACCGGTAGCAATCAATGCAGAAAAGGAAATAAAATCAAACAGCATTGAATTATCAGAAATTACTAATGCAATACTACTCAAAGGGTGAGCATCACTAGATGTATTTTTCCAATCTAGAGTACCAATCAATAGAAAAGCTACTGCCATATACAAAACAAATGTGATGACAAATGCAAGCATTAATGCTCGTGGAATGGTTTTATGAGGATTTTTTGTTTCTTCAGACATCATAGTAACGGTGTTAAATCCAATAAACACAAAAAAGATCACAGCGGCCCCATTTAACATTCCTCCAAAACCAGTTGCAAAAAAGGGAGTGTAATGTCCAATATCAAAATGATTTAACAGATAATATCCTCCAAACATCAACAAAACTACAATTGCAAAAATTTTTATCAAAACCATAACGGATGTAACATTTGTTGCTTCTTTCACTCCAATGAAATTCAATATGCATAAAACTATAGGCAAACCAACTGCAGCAAGAATGATTGGCAATTCCCCTTCTAATCCAAAAATGGTAGTGAAATATGCAGCAAATCCAATTGATACGGCTGCTCCGCCAATTAAATAATCAAAATACTTGAACCACCCAACAAAAAAACTCCAAAATCTTCCAAATGCTCGTTTTGTGTAAGCGTAACTTGCACCTGTTTCCGTAATGAAGGAAGACAATTCAGATGCAGATAATGCAGTCATCATAGCAATAACGCCAGCTATCAGAAATGATAAAATTACAGCAGGACCTGCAATCCCAGATGCAACACCACTTAGAACAAAAATCCCTGCACCAATAATATTTGCGATTCCAACAGATGCAGCTCCAAAAGTTCCAATATTTCTTTTTAGTTTAGGCAATGATATCCATCATCATTAAAGTGTGAGTTATGTATTATGTAATTACTAATACAGGAACTTTAGATGTCTGAACAAGCGCATTTGAGACACTTCCTAACGAAGAACCAGTAAGTTTTGTTATACCTCGTTTTCCCATTATGACAAGATCAAATTTTTTCTTTTTCATAAAGTCTAGAATTTCTTCAGCAGGATTACCGTATAGTATTTTTTCCTCAATTAAAATATCTCTTCTTGATGCATCACGTTCAACTTCATTCATAAATTTTTTTACATGAGCAATCACAGTTTCTTTGTAAGGCTCTACAACTTTTGCTATTGCTTTATGATATGTAATGACGTGTACTAGTGTGATGGTTCCATTTGTCAGCGTTGTTAATGCAAATGCTTTATTCAATGCACGTTTTGAATTTTCAGAATTATCAAAAGGCACCAATATTTTTGTAAACACCATGTCAAAAGTTCGAATTAATCATAAATTAACCATATCTTAAAACCCAATAATGAGAATCAATTAGAAAAATAATGAGCGTATAAAGTATTTTTATGTTAAAAAAAATAAATTTGTGTGAAAACAACTATTTTAAATTCAAAAAAAAGAGTCAAAAAATCAATAGAGGGTAATTTTGAGTATCATCATCTAGCGCTTTCAAGATCCAACGAATTTCTTAGAAAACATGACTCAGAAAGATTACCATTGTTTGTACTATACGTTGATTTAGTAGATTCAACCAAAATGAGTGGAGATTTAAATCCAAACTCACTCAACGTGATTATCAGAACTTTTTCTCAAGAAATGTCATATATAATTGAGGATTTTGGCGGATATATTCTAAAATTTGTAGGAGATGCTGTTTTAGCATATTTCCCAGTAACAAAAAAAAGTAAACAAACTGATTTTATTATTAAATGTGCAGAAACAATGCATCAAATTATTGACAAAGCAATAAACCCTGTACTTGAAGAAGAAGAATTTCCACAACTCAAAATTAAAGTAACAATAGATTTTGGAGATTGTAGTGTAGTTCGATATGGAGCAGACAAATACAAATCACACATAGATTTGATTGGATTGACATTAAATTTAGCATCAAAAATGCAGAATTATGCAAAACCACAAGAAACTATAATTGGAGAATCAGTATTTGATAAATCAAGTTTAAAGACAAAAAAATTATTTAAAAAGAAACGAGTGGATAAAGAAAATTGGATTTTTCGTCAATTAAATACTAAAAAGCCATATTTGATTTATTACAATATTTGAGATTTTTAATAATAATATTTACGATTTCTGTTTGCATGTTTGATTTAGAATTTATTTTATGATCAAAACGGGTATTTTTGTTGAATGCATTACATAAGTTGAAGTACTACCAAGGAATAATTCTCCTATTTTTCCCATACCTCTTGAACCAATTACAATCAAATCATAATTATTTTTTTCTGCAAAAGACACAATTGTTGGACCTTCCATTCCAAATTCAACTACATCCAAAAAATCCACATTTTTTTTCGTGCACATTGTTTTTGCTATAGACATAAAATGTTTGTAATGTTTTTCCAGTTTTTTTCCAATCATAGTTCTCAACAGACCTAGATCTGTAGGATATGTTTGTATTACAGTTAATCCAGTAATTGATGCGTTATGTTGTTTTGCAATATGAATTGCATTACTCAATGCTCGAATAGAATTTTTTGAGCCATCTAATGCTACTAGAATATTTTCAATCATAATTCAACATCACTTTATTATTAAAACTGGGCATTTCGCTTTTTGTATCATACTATTACTCACACTTCCTAGTAGAGTTTTATCATATTTGCCTCTTCCGGAAGACCCCATTACTATAAGATCAATATGTGTAGATTTAGCGAAAGACAAAAGGGATTTGACGGTATTGCTAGACTCAATTATTTTAGATTCTAGCGGTACAGAATTCTTTTCAGCAACAGCATCAAGTTTGGAGAATAATTTTTCTGTAAGATTTCTTGCTTTTTTCAAAATATCTTTGTTTATTCGCTTATCAATATACCATCCACCAAGATTTGCAACATCTAAACAAGAAACGATTTTGAGATCAGAATTATGTTGTTTAGCCAATTTCATTGCAGTATTGAATGCACGATTGGAAGGACCAGAACCATCATAAGGGATCAAAATATTCCTAAATGTCATCTATTTCACCACCATGACTGAGCATTTTGCCTGTTGGGTTACACTATTTGCCACACTACCAAGGATAAAACGACTAATACCGGATCGGCCATGAGAACCCATTACAATCAAATCAATCTTTCTTGATTTTGTAAAAGCAATTATTTCATTTACTATAGATTTTCCTTGTTTGATTTTAACAGATATTGGAATGCCATACGATTTTGCTGCAGATTCTAGTTTGTAAATTAATTTTTTAGCTGCAGTTTTTTGTTTTTTAATAACTGTTGGATTAATTTTAGAATAACCCGATATTGCAGAATACTCTCCCTCTATAACCGAGAAAATGATAATTTTTGAATCATCTGCTTTAGCAATATCCAATGCTTTCCTAAATGCACGATTTGAGAAATTTGAACCATCATAAGGAACTAAAATATTTCTAAAAATCATTATTTATTTTGAGATGTTTGTCAATTAAAGAAGTAAACACGATTCTCAATAATGAAGATATTAATTTCAATAATTTCCTTTAATTGAAGTTAACTTTGTAAAACAAGGTATTAATATCATATTGAGGAGTAATGGTATGAAGTTTTTTCACGATAAAAAAAATGACTGTACACAATGTGATGCAAAATTCTCAAACCATGAAGATTTGGTAAAACATGTCAGACATGAACATCGCAGAACTATAGTGAAATGTCAATATTGCGGGAAGGAATTTCTTCATGAAAAAGACAGACTTCACCATTCAAGAGAAGAACATGAAAAGATGTTAAGGGAGCGCTCTCATAAAGCATCATATCCAGATGAATATGCAAAGCCACAAGACAGAGTAGACAAACATACTCATAATTTTTCAGACAATTTGTAATAATACAATTAGATATAACAAATAAATCCAGATATTTCTTTAATTTGGTTGCAATTTCTTTTTATTACAAACACTAATTTAAAGAGAATTTATTCATCTATTTTATCTGAGAAACATTGTCAAAAGAAGCTATTGCATTACATAAGAAATTAAAAGGAAAAATTTTTGTTGCAAGTAAAATTTCTCCTCTGACTCCAAAACACATTCAGAATGTATATACTCCAGGAGTAGCATCAGTATGCAAAAAGATTTTCAAAAACAACAAGTCAAAGTATGATTTTACATCTAAAGGAAACAACGTAGCAATAGTTACAGACGGAACCAGAATACTAGGTCTTGGGAACATAGGACCAGATGCGGCATTACCAGTTATGGAAGGAAAAACCATGATATATAGCGAATTTGGTCAAATCAATGCGTTTCCAATTTGTCTTGAAACTATAGATAAAGAAAAAATTATAGACATTATTCAAGCAATTGAACCTGTATTTGGAGCTATTAATCTTGAAGATATTAAATCTCCAAAAGTTTTGGATATTTCAAAAGAATTAGAAAAGAAATTATCCATTCCTGTTTTTCATGATGACAGACATGGAACTGCAGTAATAGTATTGGCTGCATTAATAAATTCTCTAAAAGTTGTTAAGAAAAATATGTCCGACATTAAAATTGTGATATCAGGTGCAGGATCAGCGGGTTATTGCATAAGTAGATTACTGAATTTTTCAGGATGTAAAAATATTCTTGTTTTAGATTCAAATGGTACAATTTACAAAGGCAGAAAAAAAGGCATGAACAAGTACAAAGATGAAATTGCAGGTTTTACATCTAAAGAAAAAGGATTGCTACCAGATGTCATAATTGGAGCAGATGTTTTCATTGGTGTTTCAGGGGTAAAAAACATCTTAAATCCTAAAATGTTAAAATCAATGAATGAGAATTCTGTTGTTTTTGCATTAACAAACCCAATTCCGGAAATTAATCCAATTCTTGCAAAAAAATCAGGGGTCAGAATTATTGCTACTGGTAGTTACAAATATTCTAATACAGTGAATAATGCTGTTGTTTTTCCTTATTTGATGAGAGCAATATTGGATCTTAAGATAAAGCAAATTGATATGAAAATTCTATATTCTGCAGCATTAGCAATTGCAGATACCGTTAATAAAAAAGATTTGTCAGAAAATAATATCATTCCCACTTTAGGTAACAAAAACATTCAAAAAAATATTCTAAAAAAACTCAAAACTATTCATACATAAATTAAATTTTTAAAAAAATCGCTTATGACTTCTTTGTGTAATTTTCCTGTAAACTATTTCAAATGTAAATGCCATACCAACCATAATGATAAAAATCCAAATATCTTGAGAAGAAGTGGTTCCTGTTTCCCAAATAAGTACTCCTAGTGCAATAATGCATCCAATACATCCTATCAATGAAATCAATCTTTTGCTAGATGTTTTTTTGTATAATCGAAAATTTGCAAAATTTACTGCGGCAAAAATCAGTAAGAATCCTGCACTACCCATAGTTGCAATACTGGTAAGATCAAACAAGTTTGCAATTACAAGAGTCAAAATAGACGTTATAATTAGCCCCTCAATAGGCCTATTCCAAATTTTTCTCTCCAAGTGTTTAGGTAATTCACCTGTTTTTGCAATAATATAACTAATTCTCGATGCACCATACAATGTTGCATTAATTGCAGAGATTGTTGAAAGAAGAGCAGCTATTGCAATTACTACAAATCCAATGTGTCCCAAAAAGGGTTTTGCACTCTCAGCTAGTGCAAAATCTCTAGATTCAGCAATTTTATCTACTGACAAATTTCCAACAGTAACAATTGATACCATAACATACAGTCCAATAACAAACAAAACAGCTGTGTAAAATGCTCTGGGAAGAACTTTTTTGGGATTTTTTACATCTCCTGCAGTGTTTGCAATGAGTTCAAAGCCCTCATATGCCAAGAAAATAATCATACCACCTGCCATAAGTGCAATTGGGGGACTCCATTGACTGGGTTCTAATTTATCAAACTGTACGCTCCAAAATCCTATTGCCACAAATAATGTCAAGATTACAATTTTAACAATTACAATTATTTCTTCAGATTTACCTACAACTTTGGCACTGAGAAAATTTAGTAATGTAAATGAAACAATGACAGCACTTGTTAGGGCATGTCTCCAAAATGTTTGTTCATTTTCAGGGAAAAATGTCGCACCATAACTTCCAAAAGCATAAGAGTATAGAGATAACATGACAACATAGCTAATCCAAAGTAAAATGTTTAGTCCACCAGTTACTATGCCGGTACCAAGACCTTGATTCAAAAATTCAACAGTTCCACCAGAACTTGGGAAAGCAACTGAAAGTTTTGAATAAGAATATGCAGTTATTAATGCTACAAGTCCTGCAATCATAAATGCCATAGGAGCTCCACCATGAGACATCTCTACAGATAACCCTAGAACAGCAAATATTCCTCCACCTACCATTCCACCTATTCCTATAGATACTGCAGATAGATATCCTACAGTTTTTTTCTCACTCACAATATTTAGAAAAATTTAACTACCAATTCAAGGTTTTGGCATATTCAAAAATATCATGAATGATAATGTAAACTATTCTAAAGTTTTTTTACATGTTCATCGGAGTAGATAAATAATTTTCATCAAACGCGAAGTCATTATATTTTTTTAACAGATTTG
>JBHHVV010000058.1:0-8075 GCA_046754445.1 Candidatus Nitrosopumilus sp. | reverse complement strand
TCATGGTGATGTGCTCCTTCATCTCGTAACACTTCATCACCATTTTGTGTGACTATCATGTCATGATTGACGTGCTGTGCACCTTCAAATTCAATGGTAATGTCCATTGCCTCACCTGCGGTTGGTGTAGATGCCCAGATTTTGACCTCTGTGCCATCTGATAACATACCAGTAGCAGTTGGATCACCTGCTGGTGCTCCTTCATCATGGTGTTCATCACCTGCTGCATGTTCTTCAGCTCCTGCTTCTTGTACTATGATCAAACCTTGCATCCAAGGATGTACCATACAAAAGAAAGGAATTTCACCTGCTGTATCTGGAGAATATTCAAATGAATTTCCTGCCATTAACAATCCGGTATCAAATTTACCACTTGGTCCACCATCTGGAGTTCCTGCAGTAAATGTGTGTGCTGCAGTATCTGTGTTTGACATAATTACTACGCCACCAACATCAACTGTTGCAGTACTTGGAATGAAACATCCATCTGCGGTCTCTTCACAACCCGGTGCACCAGAACCTGATGCTGGCGAAATTGTAACTTCTGTGTGATCTGCAAAAGCTGCTGGTGTCATTGCACCAATAACAGCTGTTATTGCAAATAGTACGAAGAAAGAGCTTAATGCTTTAGTCTTCATTAAATTGGTTACAAGGCACGACACATAAAAACTTCACTAGAATTGTCATCACTGAGATATCAGTTTTTTCTAAACTGGTACAACTTTAGAATGCCAAATACAGGAATTCCAATGTACATTCCAATATTTAGTAATACTAGAGAAATACCATACCCTAACATCTCTTGTTCAGAATCGATCTCAACATGATTCAATAAAGTTAATGATGATAACATTGGAGTAAGTGTTACTTTCATAATCTCTTTGAAAATTGGTTGCTCCCTTTCAAAGTCTGCAACTGTTGGAGAAAATGAGTAATAGAATTGATTGAATCCTGTCATAAATGCAGTTCCAGAATTTGTTTTGAGAATTTTATTGTCTCTGAGTTCTCTTAGTTGTTGTACCTGAGGGCTAAGTTCTGAGTCAAAGGTAGCAGTAGCAATCAAGCATCCTCCCCCTTCTTCCTTGCTATTTTCAGAAGTAATTTCTGATATCTCATCTTCCATGCTCTCATTTTCTGTCTGTTGAGCTTGTGCTTGACCAACCCTTATGTCAAAAGAAGCAGATTCTTTTGGAATGGGCTGGAATAATATACCTTCTACCCCAAAGTTCATAGAATAAACTCCTTCACCAAGATTAAACTCAACTGGGATCCTTACAGTACCAACAGACGTATGTGTTAGTGGAATTGGTCCAAAGACATTTTGGCCATCCTTTGAAACAGAAACTACATAATCAATATGTTCCTGAATCTTTTGTGTATAAGGATTTATGAAATCTACTTTGATTTTGGATTGAACACCTGGCTTGATTTCATCATATGTTAATTTAATATCAAGAGTTCCTTTTTCAGTTGAGGAAGTTTGTGATTCAGCAAAAGCTGGAACTAATAACAGTGGTATAAGCAAAATTGCAAATAGAATTTTCATATCTTTTTCTTTTATAATGATAAATAAAAGGTTTGTTTGTTTTCTTGCTCAAAAATATTTTTCATTGATAGGATTCCTGTACCAAATTTAAATATGGACTAAACATCATTCTATTGTTGTACCAGAAACTTGCTTTATTTATTACAGTTATTGGCATATTTACAATTCCTTCTGTTTTCCCTGATGCATTTGGTCATGGACTTGGAGGTGATCAAGCTCCTCCAATATCATTTGGTGATATGGAGGTAACTGTTAGAACACAATTAGATCCTGCTGATATTACTGTTGGTGAAGTAGATTCAGCAAATATGCAGGTACGATTTTTTGATACTTTGACTGATAAAACACTTGATAAAGTGACATATAGAATTGAGATTTGGCATAGTGGCGAACTTTTGGCTAGGCATTTGTTTTTTGATATGGATGGAGTTTTAGATGTTGAGTTAAAACCTACTACTGGATGTTCTGAAGATCTACTTTGGAAATGTACCAAATATTTTGGAGCTGAAAGTGATAGTGCTCCTGGTGCAATTGTTGGTCAAGGAGAACAAAGACCTCAAATCAAAGGCCCAATTTTTGAAGAAGGCGGTTTATATAATATTCGAGTGGACGTTGAAGGAGCAACTAGTCCAAGAACTGTCTTGGCTAATGTTCTAAGCTATGACACTTTTGTCAGTGTAGCAGAAGAATCAAATTATGTTATTCCAACTGCTAATGCTGAAATTCCTGCAATTGTAAAGACTTACTATGATAAAGTAAATAATTTTGCATTTGATACAAACGATGATTCAATTTCTTTTAATATGAAATTTGATTGGAATCCTGACTATGTTTCTCTTGTTCCCGTTGTACATGAAGAAATTAGAGTTCCAAAAACATTCGCACCATATGCAGAAGGCACACAGTTTAAAGGATATGTTAATGGGATTGAAATAACTCAAAGAACATTATTAAATGATCCATATTCATATGAAGATCTAAATGTAGTTCATTTCTTAATTACTCAAAATGAATTAGCAAGAATTAATGAATTATTGGGTCCAGATAATTATTCAAGTGGAATAATGAATCTCAAACTAGTTCCACAAGAAATTGTTTCAAAGAATTCTGTTGAATTTTATCTTGTAGACACTGTCAATTTTGAACAAGTTCCTACAACTGTAAATATTTCTTGGGATGGAAATTACGGAGCTGGAGATGAAATTCCATTTGATTTGACATTTTTTGATGAGAATAGAAATGTTATTCCAAATGTACGATATGGGTATTCATTGATAGATCAAAATAATAATGAATTATTTTCCAACATAGGCCCTGATTCACAAAATCCTGGCATTGTAGCATCAGAAGGTTTGGATATTCAACATATTTTAATTCCAACTCAAGGTCAATATAGAATTGATCTTCGTGTATTGGGAACTGGATTAAACTATGATCCAAAATATGCAGGTATTGGTTCAGGACTGATTGAAATTGGTCCAAGCTCGCAAAACGATGTTGTAGAAGAGCAACCATCTGTAGGAATTCCTGATTGGATTAAAAACAATGCAGAGTGGTGGGCAGCAGGACAAATTGATGATAATTCATTTGTTCAAGGAATTCAATTTTTGATTAAAGAAGATGTTCTGAAAATCCCTCCAACTACACAGGGTTCTGGTACTGGATCAAATGAAATTCCAGTATGGATTAAAAACAATGCAGAGTGGTGGGCAGCAGGACAAATTGATGATAATTCTTTCATTCAAGGAATTCAGTTCTTAATCAAAGAAGGAATCATGAAAATACAATCATAGGTTTTTAAATAAATTCTGTAAAGTGAAGTATATGAAAGACATCAATGACATAATGCCAAAAGTTCCAAATATGAGGTGGGGTGCTTTAATGAACAAAGCCCCAACTAGCGATAAGGTTGAAGAGATGAACAAAATTTTTCCAAGTAACGGTAAATGGCATACTGTCTTTGAAGAAAAAGATCAAATCACAATTGACGGAAAAGAAATCCGTAAAAAAGATCCAAACAAGTGGACATAGATTGAAAATTTTTTCATTAATTGTAGTTTTAGTTTTATCAGCTGTATTCATTTTTACATTTAATGATGCATATGGTCACGGTGTTGGAAGCGAGATTTTTCCTCCTGTGGAATTAGATGGAAGACAAGTTACCCTAGAAGTCTCATCTTCACAAAGTGATCCGAATACAAATGATGATCAGCAAATATCCATTTCACTGATTGATTTTGATTCAAAAATTACTCTACGAGATGTTACTTTTTTGATAAGATCTGAACGTGGAGAAACATTTCTTTTTGAACAAGAATTCAAAGCCGATAACGGATTCTTAGTTTTCAATTTTATTTCTGAAGAAACGGATTCTGTTATTGTTGAAGAGAAAGAGAATGAAAATCTCTTTGGCTCCTTATTGGGATTAGAAAGCAGAATGATAAACGTCAAGGGACCTCATCTGAGTGAAGGTGGATTATACAAATTTGATATTAGCATAATTACTGCTGATGGGTATTCAAAAAAATTAGACACTCCTCTCTATTTCAATGCGGGAATATCCATTGCTCAAACTACTCAATACGATTTTGTTGATCCAAATTTTGGAAAACAAAACATCCAAGTAATTACATTTTATGATGAAATTTCAGATTTTAAATATAATCCTAATTCAAAAGAAATTAGTTTTTCAATGCCTTTTGAGTGGAGTGAATCAAACATAAATCAAACATCTGTTGTTCATGAAGAACTTGTAATTCCAAAAAATTTTGGAGATTTACTAGTATCTGGTTTTACAATGTATGTTAATGGTGTTGAATTATCTGAAGATGTTGTAACCATTGATGATTTTTTTTCTGATGGACGTGTAGTTCATTTTATAATATATCAAAGAGAACTCTTGAATGTTCTAATACATGATCCGAATCCAAATCAAATGACTTTTGTAATAAAACCGGATCAGGATTATCCTCATTTAAGCTCAGTTACTGAAAACGGTCAGTTTAGAATTCTTGTATCCTGGGAACCAGAGAATCTAAAATCTAATTCTAATGCAAAAATAATTTTTGATGTGACTGATATTTTCTTAAAGAACAGACCTGTTGCTGCAAGCTATGACTTTACAATAACTCAAAATGATAATGTAATTTTTGAGCAGAGTGGAATAAGTAGTGATTTAAAAGATCAACATAATATTGCAGAATTGTTTATTCCTCAAGATATAACGGGAATTGTAAATCTAAATTTTAAAAATTTAGATGGTAATGATCTTGCAAAAACAACCATACCTATCGTAATTGACAGAATTACAAATCACGACGATGATATTCCTATACCTGATTGGATAAGAAATAATGCATTATGGTGGTCAGAAGAGCAAATTGATGATAATACATTCATCCAAGGAATTGAATATTTAATTCAAAATAAAATTATCATGATTTCTCAAACTCAACAAGAATCTTCACAATCAAAGGAAATTCCATCATGGATAAGAAATAATGCATTATGGTGGGCAATAGGTGAAATTGACGATACTTCATTTATTCAAGGATTGGAATTTTTAATTCAAGAAGGAATAATGCATGTATGATCGACTTTATTCGATCAATGAACCAGTCACTTTAAATCTAAAAAAAAGCAATTTTCATTACCTTGTTTAGGCCCCAAAGCATAGTTGAGAGAAAGTCTACTTTATTCTCTCTTGTGGTAACTGGAGTGATTGCAATTCTGGCTATACCCATCATAATTCCTCATATTTTGCATGGATATCATCTTGTACACATTTTCTTGCATATTGGAGGAATCACACTTGCGGTTTTTATCTCGGTCTTGGCATTAGTTGCATATAGTAGATTAAGAACAAAACGACTTTTGTTAAGTGCTGCAGCATTTACCAACTTTATTGCAGCTGAAGTTGTGCTACTTGTTGATGCAACCTGGCCTAGCATCTACAATCTTGGTGGAATGTCATTTCCAGAATTTGGGCATTTATTGACTTTTATTACTCTGGGATTACTAGCTTTAGGAGTGTTTAGAAATGACTGATAGGGATTTACAATTACAACAAATTATAGATCAAAATCCTGGAATCCAATTCCGTGAAATTATGCGTTCATCTGGATTGAAAAACGGTGTATTAAGTCATTATTTAGGAAAATTAGAAAAAAATGGAATCATCAAAGTAATTCGTGGTCCAAGACAAACAAGGTTCTATCCGCCAAGAATTACAGAAGACGAATCAATTGTAATCAAAGCATTAAGAAAAGAAACTCCACGTGATTTGCTACTTGCATTAGTCAAAGAAGATGGCTTAGAGTTTTCTCAACTTGTAAAAGAAGTTGGCAAATCTCAATCAACTGTCTCACTTTATCTCTCACAAATTGTTGAAGACGGATTAGTGGAGATTAAGATAAACAATCTTAAAAAAAGATATCATATTAAAGCAAGAGAACTAATAGATAAATTAATTGAAGATTATAAACCAGGATTACTTGATAAACCAACATCGGGATTCGAAGATATTATCAATTCTTTCTAGTGTTTTACACACAAAAACTCCTCTACTGTTAGGTTTGTTTTTAGTATTTTTCATTCCACAATTTTCTTTTGCAGATGTTTATGTTCCATTACATGAATATCTTGGATATTTTGATTCCAATGGAATCTATACAGTAGTTGGAAATGTAAAAAATGAAAATGACTATGCTGTAATTCCAATAATTACAGTAAATGTGATTGATAATTCTGAAACGATCTCAAAAACAATCACTCATGTTCCAATAGGTGCAGAAAAAGAAATCCCATTTAAGATAAAATTTCCTGAAATAAAATCAAATACACCAATACTTGAAAATCCAAAAATTATATATGAAAAAACTATTGCACATGAAATTCCTATACGAGTTCTATATGATAAAACTCTGATAAAACATGAGGATGGTCACGTTTCAGGTAGAATTCAAAATACTGGCAATCATACTGTTTTTTATCCCAAAATCTATGCAGTTGTACATGGATATGAAAATGTCTTAGATATTGCTCAAAATATAGAATTTATTGAAAAAATTGAGCCAGGGCAAATTCTTGATTTTTCAATGTACCCTGATCCTGCAATTACGTCTGATGTCTTTTACTATAGCTGTTTTGCGCCAGTTGATACTACTGTGATTCCTGTAACTACTAAAAAAAATGGTGGAGATTTTGATTTTCGATATGATTCAGGAGCATGGTATTCTGCTGCAAAATTTGATGAGAAGGGAACCACAATGACTGTTCGTGGTTATAATAGCTATCCATTAGAGACATATGCTAACTTTGAATTTCCACCAATTTCAGGAAATGAGAAATTCAATGTAATGCTAAATGATGAACCAGTAGAATTCATTCAAAGCGTAGATGAGATGGGATTCTGGCATGTTGCATTTAAGGTAGATCCTATATCTCAAGGCATTTTGACAATTTCAGGTTTTGAGAAAGGTTTGCCTCCTGAACTACCACGTATCCCAGCTTGGGTCAAACTAAATGCAGATTGGTGGTCAACTGATCAAATATCTGATTCAGAATTTCTTGAAGGAATAGATTTCTTGTTTGAAAAACAAATTATTTCTGTTCCAGAACAAGATGTTATTTCTCAATCTCAATGGAAAATACCACAATGGGTTAAAGTTTCTGCTGGATGGTGGTATGAAGAAAAAATATCTGATGATGATTTTCTAAATATTGTTGAAAATCTTGTAAAACGAAAAATAATTGTAGTTTGAGAAAATTATACAACAATTCTGTATCTACCATAAATGACGTATGCATCAATTAACAGTAATCCTATTGCTGCGGCAATAAACCAATCTCGAATAGTAGAATACTCCATTTCATATTCAAGATTTGAACTTAAAGTAAAAAATATCTCATTGAGTGTTTTCTCATCAAGTGATTTGTAGTAATTTCCTCCTGTCTCTTGTGCTATTTCAACAAGTGTATCTTCATCTAATTCTGCATATTGTGGTTCTCCGTAGATATCATTTCTAAGAAAAACTGGTTCATCAGAACCTAAACCAATTGTATGAATTTGAACACGATTAATTTTTGCATACTCTATTGCTTCTTCTGGAGTAACTAGTCCTGAATTGTGAACTCCGTCACTAAGTAAAATCACAACACCACGTTTGTCTGGAATTGAAGCTGCCATATCTATTCCCAACGCAAGTCCATCTCCAATTGCAGTAGCTCCTTGACCTTGTTCGATTGACAATATTGCATTGACAGTTTTTTCTTTATCTGGAGTAAGATAAGAAATTGTAGTAGCTCCTGATTCAAAGAGTACTACTCCTACATTGTTTTGTGGACCAATTTTTGTAACCAAATCACTAATCGCCTCTTTTGCAGCATCTAGGCGTGTTGGAGTATAGTCTGTAGCTGCCATGCTCTCCGAACCATCCAAAACTATGCTCAAATTGATGCCTTTTTCAACAGATAAAGCTGGAATTTGAGGATTTGCAAGTCCGATTATTGTCAATCCAAGAATCCCCAT
>JBHHVV010000057.1:0-8170 GCA_046754445.1 Candidatus Nitrosopumilus sp. | reverse complement strand
CCAATCTTTTCAGGTTCTGGTATGTCTCACAATCTTTTAGCAGCACAAATTGCAAGACAAGCAAGTGTTGTTGGAACAACAGATGATTTTGCTGTAGTATTTGCAGCAATTGGTGTGCAATACAGCGAAGCAGAATATTTCAGACGAAGTCTTGAAGAATCTGGTGCACTAAAGAGAAGTGTTCTATTTCTAAATACTGCAGACGATCCTGCCATTGAGAGAATTATCACTCCTCGTGTAGCTTTAACTGTAGCAGAATATTTGGCATTTGAATTAGGAATGCACGTTCTAGTTGTAATTACTGATATGACAAACTATGCAGAAGCACTAAGAGAGATTAGTGCAGCAAGAGAAGAAGTTCCTGGAAGAAAAGGATACCCTGGCTATCTTTACACAGACCTCTCAACACTTTATGAAAGAGCAGGCAAACTCAACGGAAGAAAAGGAAGTGTTACACAAGTTCCTATTTTATCAATGCCATCTGATGATATTACTCACCCAATCCCTGACCTAACCGGTTACATTACTGAGGGACAAATAGTAGTTGGTAGAGATTTATTCAGACAAGGAGTTTATCCACCAATCAATATTCTGATGAGTCTTAGTAGACTGATGAAAGACGGAATTGGTGAAGGAAGTACTAGAGAAGATCATGGCGAAATTTCTAATCAGGTTTATGACGCATATTCTAGAGCACAAGAAGTAAGAGCCCTAGCAGGTATTGTGGGAAAAGCAGGTCTAACTGAAATTGACCTCAAATATTTGGATCTTGGTGATACCTTTGAAAAAGAATTCCTTACACAAGCAACTGATGAGAACAGAACTATTGAAGAAACACTTGCTCTTATGTGGAAGATTGTATCAAAATTACCAAAGAATGAGATTACTAAAATCAAGGACAAGTACGTAGAACAATATTACAAGGAAGAATAACTAAATGTCATTTGGGCAAAACGTTGCAGCAACAAAAATCGAACTTTTCAAATATAAAAAATCTAGTCAAATAGCCGTAATGGTTCAGCAAATTTTGGATGATAAACGTAAGGTTCTCTTAAAAAACATTGAAGAGATGATTCAAGAAGCATCTAAAGCAAGAGGTGGAATTTGGGAGCCTTTGCAAGATATCTACCAATCAGTTAACGAAGCATACTTGGCATTAGGAACAAATACTGTTGACTCTGTTGCCGAATCTACTCCTCCTGTAATGGAAGTAGAGGTTAATGTAAGAAGAGTAGTTGATGTAAAAATTCCTGCACTCTCAGTTACAGAAAAAGATACAAAATCAATGCCTTATGGATTTGCAGATACAAACTCGTCTATTGATAGAGCATCAAAACAAATCAAAGAACTATTGCCAAAAATTTGTAAAGCAGCAGAATATGAAAATTCCATTTTTAGTCTTGCAAAAGCATTAGAAAAGACACAAAAATTACTAAATGCACTTGAAAATGTAATCATTCCACAATACAAAGATAATATTCGATTTATTCTATCTACTCTTGAAGAGAGAGAAAGAGAAGAATTCGCAAAGTTAAAAAAAGTGAAAGAAAAGATGGAAAGTGGAAATTAATGGCAAAAGAAGAAATTAAAAAAATTCTTGAAAACTCAAAGAAGGAGTTAGATGCAGAACACGATAATTTTGTAAAATCTGTTCAAGATGATCTGACCTCTTTCAAAAAGAAAACCTTAGATCAAATTTGAGTCAATTATCTCATCATGATTTAAATAAGGACCCAATAGAGCCAGAACATAAATGAAAACTATCGTCGTGTTACTTTTGGCAGCGTCAGCAATTTCAATTCTGGGTTCAACTGGAGTTGCATTTGCAGCAGAAGATGGCGCATCTAGTGGTGACTCTATGAAACTCCTTGGTGCTGGTTTGGCCTTTGGTATTGCAGCAGGTGGAGCCGGAATAGGTCTTGGTCAAGTAGGTGCAGCAGGTCTTGCAGTCATTAGTGAGAACCCAGCTTTACAATCTAAGGTATTCATCTTCGTAGGTATGGTCGAATCAATCGCAATCTACGGTATAGTAATGATGTTTATCATCTTAGGACAATAGTCCAAACTACAAATTTTTAAATTTTTTAATTAATTATATTTTAGCTGATTTACATCCAATACTCTAGCACAGTATCTGCATTTTAGCACTCTTCCTTCTTTATCAATAACATCCATGATAGATTCTATGTGCTCTGTACTATTTGTAATACAATCAGGATTTGAACATCTAAAGATTCTGTCAATCTCGTTAGGAAGTGCGACTCTTCTCTTTTCTACAAGCTTGTAGTCTTTGATCATGTTGATTGTGGCCTTTGGGGCAATTACTGCAAGTTTGTTTGTATCATCATCTTTTAGGAATCTATTTTCTATCTTGATAATGTCTTTTTTCTTGAATTTGCCACTTGGAACATTTAGGGCTATTGTGATAAGACCTCCATCGCCCCCATCAATTCTTAATGCATTGAGTACCTGAAGGCCCTTACCCTCATCAATATGGTCAATTACAGTGCCTTCTTTGATTCGTCGAACCATAAGTTCGGACTGTTCCATCAGAATACTTTGTATAGTCACCTGTATATATTATTGAAAGAGTGAACGAGTTCTATCAAAAAGACATTATCTCAATTAAGGACTTTACCAAGGAACAACTTGAAGCAGTCTTTTCATCTACTGACAAGATAATGCAGCTAAATCCAGCTGATAGACGAGAAATCTGTAAGGGAAAAACACTGGGATACTTGTTTTATGAACCAAGTACTAGAACTCGACTTAGTTTTGATGCTGCTATAGTATCTATTGGTGGAAATTCACTGGGAATCTCAAATGTCACATCTTCGTCAACTCAAAAAGGTGAAAGCCTAGCTGATACTGTAAGAATAATGTCAATTTACTCTGATGTTCTTGTGCTAAGACATACTCTGGATGGCTCTAGCAGGTTTGCAGCTGAAGTTTCAGATAAACCTGTAATCAATGCAGGTAGTGGAACAGAAGAACATCCAACTCAGGCAATTCAAGATTTGTTTACAATTAAAAAAGAAAAGAAAAAGAT
Organism: Candidatus Nitrosopumilus sp.; assembly: GCA_046754445.1. Lineage (GTDB taxonomy): Archaea > Thermoproteota > Nitrososphaeria > Nitrososphaerales > Nitrosopumilaceae > Nitrosopumilus. The sequence goes on along the minus strand of JBHHVV010000057.1, from coordinate 5,121 downwards.
TGACGGCCTAAAAATTGGAATTGTAGGTGATCTGAAGTATGGACGAACTGTTTACTCTTTGTTGTATGGTCTGGGAAACTATGATGTTGATGTTAGTCTGATTTCTCCTGAATCTCTTAAAATAAGATCTGATTCAGTTTACGAAATTAAAAAGAGACTAGACTTTACTGAATCTGCTGATATTACAGAACACATTGATGATCTTGATGTTCTTTATGTAACAAGAATTCAAAAGGAAAGATTTCCAGATGAAGAAGAATATCTCAAAGTCAAAGGAAGTTATGTTGTTGGATTGGACTTGATCAAACAGATGAAAGATGATGCAATAGTAATGCATCCTCTTCCAAGAATTGATGAAATTTCACCAGATGTTGACAAAACAAAAAATGCAAAATACTTTGAACAAGCTGAATATGGAAAACATACACGTGCAGCGCTCTTGGGCTTGACATTAAACGAGAACGGATTTTAATTCAAATCCGTATTCCATATATCTAGAGACATTTCATAAACACTAGTTGGCACAAACAAAAACAATTCCCATATTTCCATTAGATCTAGTTTTATTTCCTAGACAAGAACTTCCTCTTAGAATTTTTGAGCCTAGATACAAGCAATTAGTTGATGATTGTATGATAGGTGATGGCCAATTTGGAGTATGCTTACTTGATGAAAGTAATTCTGTAAAGGGATGGAATTCTCCTAAATCAGTTGGCACCATAGCAAAAATTACAAAATGTGAAGATGTAGAACTTGATGGATTGCAACTTCACATTGAAACAATTGGCAGAAACTCATTTAAAATCAAAAAAATTATTCCTCCATCAATTTCTCAACCTGAAAACTATGATCCGCTTTCAGTAGAAGGACATCAAGAGATTTCTGAAATACATGAAAAAGTTGGAACGCAAGAAAAAATGTACATTCAAGCAGAAGTTGAAATGATTCCAGAAATTGACGAAAATATTTCACTAGAAAAATGGGAACAGCTAGTTGAACTTTGGAAAAAGAAAATCATTAAACAAGCGTTACCTCAAGTTGTTGAACCACATGCATTAAACCATGTATTAGAGCAGTACTATCTTACCACCGATACCCCTACAATTGATTACATCTATTCACTATCTGCACTTGGAGCAAAAGATCCAAATGAACTTCAACCTATCTTAGAAGCGACAACAATGGATGATTTGATTCAAAAAGTTGAAGAATTGCTGACAGTAAAATAACCCTAGATGAAATGAAGTTTGTTGAAAATTAAAAAATTTGGAATTTTTATTATGATTGCTTGTTTGTTATTTCCTGCAAGTAATGTATATGGACATGGATTTGGCATTGATACTATATCCTCAGTAGATGTTCAAGGGAAGGAATTATCGATTTCAGTGGAGATGCCAATGTATTTTGAAAATGACCAGGAACAAATTACAATTACTGCAACTGAAAAAGAAACAAAAGAAAATGCAAAAAACGTGACATTTCTGATTGGGCTATTTCATAAAGATGAAATGATCTTTAGAAATTATTTTTTTGCTGATGACGGGATTTTATCAATCAAAGTAACACCTACACAAGAAGATAAAATTACAATTCATGGTGAGCAGGACTCTTTGTTAGGAGCCTGGCATGGAACAGAATCTAATCCTATTGAAATTACAGGTCCTTTGTTTAATTCAGGTGGATTGTATAATTTTGAGATTGAAATACGAACAATTGATGAGCCAACTAACATCATAGAAGATGCTGGAGTCTACAATGCTGACTTGAGTATTATTGAGACTGTGTCATTTTTCCAAAAGGATGTGGAGAACAATGATGTTGAATTCCGCTCAAAGTCATATTTTGATACTGTTTCCAACTTTAATTATAATCCCGAGGCAAAAGAAGTCACATTTGAAATGCCCTTTGACTGGAGTGAAAAGCAAATGTCTCATGTACCTGTAGTTCATGTCGAAACTCATCTCCCAAAAGATTTTGCCGAGTTTTTGACACCTAGCTATTCTGCTTATGTAAATGGAATTGAACTCTTCAAATCATCTATCTCAGTAGATGATTACACAGAAGATGATGAGAGGATAATTCATCTAGTTTTGTTACAAGACCATTTACGATTTTTAAAAAATGAAATGAAAAGATCTGGTGAACCTTTACCTGATAATATGTTATTTACAATATCTGCCAGTCAAAATGTTGCATTTCCTTTGGAGGCATATACCAAAAGTGAAGATTTCAAAGTAAATCTTTCATGGGATCCCTTAAAAGTAGAACCTGGTGTTGATACTAATTTTGTTTTTACTATCAGAGACGGAAGAACAAATGATCCTCTGAGAAATTCTGATTATACATTTGTGATTATCCAGAACGGCGAAGAGATTCATCGTGTTTCTGGAACTGCTCAAGTTGGAGGAGAATTTGAAAAATTTACGTTCTCTGAAGATCAAACAGGCCCTACAATAATTAAGTTTGAAAATATTAGAAATTCTGGGCAAGAAACTGAATTTGGACTAGTTGTAGTTCCTGAATTTGGAAGTGTTGCCATGATAATTCTTGCTATTGCCTTAGTTGGTGTAATTGCACTAAGAGGAAAATTCAGTATCTTATCTCATTTTAGTTGATTTTCTTCAATGTTTGTAAATTTCTAGCCTCAAATCTTCTTTGTAATTATTAGAACTTTAAAACTTGGTGTTTCTATTTTACTACAAGTACAGGACAATTAGATTGCTGAATTATCCTGTTTGAGACACTACCTAAAACCAATCTATCAAAAAACCCTTTACCATGAGAACCAATTATAATCAGATCTATATTTTTTGTTTTGGCAAAAGATAGCAACGTTCTACCAATTGAAGAACTTTCCATAATTTTGTGTTTAAATGAAATACCTTTTTTCTGCGCTTTTGTTTGAAGAGGTATGATTTCTTTGAGTAATTGTTTATGAGCTTGTTTTAACAAGGCATTTTCATAGGTAGTCTTGTCAATCCATTTTGTTGTAAGCAAATCTATGCAAGATACAACATTTATCGTAGAATCATATTTTTGGGCAATATCTAATGCAAGATTAAAGGCACGTTTAGAAAAAGAAGAGTTGTCAAATGGAACAAGGATATTTTTGAAAAGCAATTTTAGAGTTCAATTTTCTTTTTACAATGAGGACAAATCATTGTTTTAGGTTCTTCATAGGATTCAGTTATTTTTTCAGATGCTAAAATATTACAAATATCCCATGGAGTAATTGAGACATCCTTGTAGATAATATATGGATGATCCATCTCGTACATTTTACTACAAATCTGGTCTATGCTAAGATCTTCTTTAATTACAGACACATCATCTAATTCTACTTGATTTACAGGAATTTCCAAAAGATTTTCAACATCTGGTTGAAATTTCAACATTTTAGAAATTTCTTTGAGTATCAATCTATCACTGATGTATTGATTTGAATACTCTAGCAAGAGTTTACGAGTATTGTGTTTAAACATCAACTCCACTATTGTTTTCAAAGAATCATCTGGTTGAAAAGTAATCATTTCTTTTTTTGGCAAAGATGAAATTGAAATATCAGTTTTACACTTTATTCCAATCTCTAGCATTTTTCTTGCTGAGATTGGGGAATATCCTTGAAATGCATTTGGGATAATTGCAAATGCTCTTCTTGAAACAGTCCATTTATCCATTAATTCCTTGAAAGTAGTTGTCTTTTCAACAATTGTCAATTCCTTGAACATAATGTCTTTGACCTTGGTTTCATATTGAAAATCACGAGTAGGATTTTCTCGTATGTGCTTTAGTAAATCATATCCTCCAACAATTCCCAAAACATTATGCTCATCGTCTCTAATCACAATAGAATCAATGATAGATTCAAGATACTGAATGCACATCTCAGTTGCTACATGTACTTCACGTTCTTGGTTGAGATACACACATGGAGAAGAAGTCAAACTATCAGCAAATATTTCCTCTAATTTTAGTTCACAAATATTACAGGATTTAGGATATATCCATGGCCTCATGATGATTAATAGGCGATTATAATATTTCAGGAGATACTCAATTACTATCTTTGATAATAGGACCAAAATTGGAAAATATTGCAAATCTTTAAGCCATGTTCGTTTTACATAATTCGGTTTACATAACAAAGACTATTTTACAAATATGGTCACGCATGAGAATTAGTTGTATTCTTTGTTGGTAAAACTAGATTCAATTGCTCTGGAAAAGTAAATTTTGACATGTTTATAAAATCACAATTCATCTAGAATTTTTTTAAATTTCTGCGTCTCAAATTGATACCGATAATTGTACCTACAATAATTAAGACAGCAGAAATTATAGTAACAATTAGTGCATAACTTATTCGTACATTAGAAACATCTACTCCTGGTTCTAAGACAGTAATGCTTCTTTCCACCCAAGGATGTATCGTACATGTGTACTCAAAGAAACCTTTTTCTTTGAATGTAAATGACCAAGATTTTCCAGGAGAAATTATTCCACTATCAAAGTAACCATCAGGCTGTGCTTGATCTGTTTTAGGATCTCCTAAAAATCCTATCCCTTTTCCGCTTGTAACAGTGTGTGCTGTAATGTCATCATTTATCCATGTAACAACATCTCCTAATTCTACATCATGATTAATTGGAACGTACCATTCAATCACAGTTTTTAGTTCTCTAGTATGATCACCTTGAGGAATAGAAATAACTATTTCTTCTGCATAAATTGCTGAAAATGAGAACAAAGCAAGTCCCATGAACATTCCAATTAAAATAATGTATATCATCATAAAGTAATAGTATCCATTACTAATATAGAATAATTTGAATTATCACGTATGATTATCACTTGTTCAAATTAAGAATTAATCGTTTTTCTAACAACACTCATTCTCAGTGTAATTTGAGCAAGGAAATAATTGAATTTGAAAATATTAATCCATTCCCACAAAACATAATTTTCTGAAAAAGTATGTGTAATTCTTAGTTAATGAAAAGTTATTGTTACAATTCTTACCTGACTGATATTTACATTTGTAAAGTCATGATAATAAATATGGAAAGGCATCAAAGTATCTATGCCTCATGAACTAGATGATATAGACATTGGAATTATAAC
>JBHHVV010000056.1:0-8384 GCA_046754445.1 Candidatus Nitrosopumilus sp. | reverse complement strand
GCTATTTAGCTGTGCCTATTTTTCCTCATGTATTTATAATATAACGGGGTTATTTTGCTCATGGCAACTGAAAATCTCGACATGGATTATTCACAATATGATTTTAAAGACTCTACAGAAATGTACGTCCACCTTAGCAAGAAAGGCCTGACTAAGGACACTGTTATTGAAATTAGCAAAATGAAAAACGAGCCTCAATGGATGCTTGATTTCAGATTACGTTCATTTGAAATATTTATGAAAAAACCGATGCCAACTTGGGGTGGAGATCTTAGTGTAATTGATTTCCAAAATATTTACTATTATGCAAAAGCATCTGATAAAGTAGAAAAGAACTGGGATGATGTTCCAGAGAATGTAAAAAACACATTTGAAAAACTTGGAATTCCAGAAGCAGAAAAGAAATTCTTAGCAGGTGTTGGAGCACAATACGAATCTGAAGTTGTATACCACAGCCTAAGAGAAGACTTGGCAAAACAAGGTGTTCTCTTTTTAGATACTGATGCAGCTCTTATTGAACATCCAGAGATTTTCAAAAAATACTTTGGTAAAATTATTCCTCCGGAAGATAACAAATTTGCAGCACTAAATAGTGCAGTATGGAGTGGAGGTTCATTCATCTATGTTCCACCTGGTGTCAAAGTTGACATGCCATTACAAGCATACTTTAGAATTAATGCAGAAAACATTGGTCAATTTGAAAGAACTTTGATCATTGTAGATGAAGGTGCCGAAGTACATTACATTGAAGGATGTACTGCCCCTGTTTATTCTTCAGAATCACTACACTCAGCTGTTGTGGAATTAGTTGCACACAAAGATGCAAAATTAAGATACACGACAATCCAAAACTGGAGTAACGATGTATACAATCTTGTGACAAAACGTGCTTATGCATATGAAGGTGCAACAGTAGAATGGATTGATGGAAACATTGGTAGTAAACTAACAATGAAATATCCTGGGGTATATCTGATGGGCGAAAGAGCATATGGTGAAACATTATCCATTGCATTTGCCGGTAAAGGACAACATCAGGATACAGGTGCAAAAATGGTTCACTTGGCACCAAATACCACTTCTAAAATTACATCAAAGTCAGTAAGTCGATTAGATGGGCGTTCTACTTACAGAGGATTACTCAATGTGGCAAAAGGTGCTACTGGTGTGAAATCTACTGTAAGATGTGATGCCTTACTCTTGGATGATACCTCAAAGACTGATACATATCCATACATGGAAATCAACCAAGAAGACGCAACAATTACCCACGAAGCAACTGTTGGAAAAATTGGCGATGAACAAATCTTTTATCTTATGAGCCGAGGATTTACAGAAGAGGAATCTCTATCACTAATTGTTAATGGCTTTATGGAGCCATTCACAAAAGAATTGCCAATGGAATATGCTGTTGAACTAAACAGACTCATCAAACTAGAAATGGATGATTCTGTGGGATAAACTCCCATTCATTTTGATTAATCATGTATCAAGAAACTCTTTCAAAACTCAACACAAATCTCATCGATGATATTTCTTCATCAGGAAATGAACCAGAGTGGCTTAAAGACTACAGAAAGAGTTCACTCTCTATCTATGATAGTCTTCCAATTGAAATGTCCCCACTTTACAACAAGTACACCGACGCAAAGAAGATGGATCCTGAAAAAGTTTCTCTGTCAACTACTACTGCTGAAACAGTTCCTAGTTTTCTAAACAAAAGATTAGGTGAGTTAGAAAATGAATTATGTATTATTCAAATTGGAACAAACATTCACAAAATCAACATCCCTGACGATTTAAAATCAAAAGGACTAGTGGTTTCATCGATTTCTGATGCAATCAAAAACAATTCAGAACTAGTTAAAAAAGCATTAGAGGCGTCCAACTCCAAAGATGATAAATTCACTGCTCTAAACAATGCTGCATTTAATTCTGGAATATTTATTCACATTCCTCGTAATCTTATTTTGGAAAAACCAATTCATTTCTTGGCATGTCTGTCTGAGGATGGACATTCAACAATTTCTAGAAATGTAATATTTGCAGATGAAAGTAGCAAAGTCACAATCGTTCAAGAATTGTATTCTCCAAAAACTGAAGCACAACAAGCATATCTTGAACTGTTAAACACAACTCTTGCAGCCAATGCTCAGTTAGATATCACAACTTTACAAATGATGGATCAACATACAGTAAACTTTTCAACAAGACGTACTGATTTGGCACAAGATTCCAAAGTCAATTGGTATTCTGGATTATTTGGTTCAATGTTGTCTAGATACAAAATTGACTATTTCCTAAAAGGAACTGGTGCATCATCAAATGATTCAGAAGTCATCTTTGGAAATGATGAACAATCATTTGATATTCAAACTAATGTTAACCATGAAAGCCCATCAACTGAAGGAAGAGTAGTTGAAAAATCTATTCTTAGAAACAAATCAAAATCTCTCTTCAAAGGAATGATTAGAATTAAAGAAAATGCCGCAAAATCCAATTCATTTTTGTCTGGTCGTTCAATCCTATTAGATAAAGATGCAAAGTCTGATGCAATTCCTGGACTTGAGATATTCACAAATGATGTAAAGGCCACTCACTCTGCATCTGTTGCTCAAATTGATGAAGAGCAGATATTTTATCTAAAAACCAGATGCCTTAGTCATGAAGAAGCTGAAAGAACAATTGTTGAAGGCTTCTTAGAACCCCTTTCAAGAAAAATGTCTTTTCAAGTAAGAGCATGGATTGCATATCTCATTGAATCAAAATGGGAAAATCGTGAACTTACAATAAACACTGATGAAGAATTAACTAAATTCGTTGAGGTTGAAGAGACACGATATAACGAAGATGCAGAAATAGAACAGCACTACAAGTATAGGTGATTATTTTGTCTGATTGGGTTAAAGCTTGTAATTTAGAGCAGGTAAAAGAAGGCCAACTTTTTGGATTTGTACATGATGACAAAAAACTTCTATTGGCTAATCTTAAAGGAAAAATTCATGCAACTGATTTGATATGTACACATGCTGATGCAGACCTCTCTACTGGAATTCTAAGTGATGAAGGTGTCCGATGTCCATTACATCTTTCTGTTTTTAATTTAGAAAATGGAGAACCACAAAATCTTCCTGCTGAAACCCCTCTTAAGGTATACAATGTTAAAATAGACGACAACGAAATTTACGTGGAGCTATAAGACATGCAAAGTACAGAATCATTATTTGAAAATATTCGAAAAGACTTTCCAATTCTTCAAAGAACTGTTAGAGATAACAAACCCCTTGTTTATCTGGATAATGCATCTACGACTCAAAAACCAAATCAAGTAATTGATTCTATAACTGATTATTATCAAAACCATAATGCAAACATTCATCGAGCAGTTTATGCTTTGGCTGAAGAGGCAACTGAGGCTTACGAATCTACTAGAGATAAAGTTGCAAATTTTATTAATATCAAAAATCGTCAAGAAATAATTTTTGTTAGGGGAACTACTGAAGCAATTAATTTAGTTGCTTATGCATGGGGAAGATCTCATATTAATGAAGGTGACATAATTGTTACCACTGAATATGAACATCATAGTAACATTGTACCTTGGCAACTTCTCACACAAGAAAAACATGCAAAATTGGAATATGTTGGAATGGATGATAATGGAGAATTGATCCTAGATGATCTTGACAAATATCTTGCAACCGGTAAAGTCAAACTTGTTACCTTTAGTTTAATGTCTAATGTTCTTGGAACTATTACTGATGCTGAAAAGATTATTGAAAAATGTAAACCAGTTGGTGTTCCCACCTTAATTGACGGTGCCCAGGCAGTACCTCACATGAAAGTTGACCTTGAAAAATTAGGATGTGATTTCTTTGCATTTTCTGGGCATAAGATGTTGGGTCCAACAGGAATTGGTGTTTTATGGGTAAGAAAATCTGTATTGGAAACAATGAGTCCATTTCATGGTGGCGGTGATATGATTCGAGAAGTTCACAAATATGAAACTACTTGGAATGATTTACCATACAAATTTGAAGCTGGCACTCCAAACATTGCAGATGTTGTTGGTTTAGGTTCTGCAATTGACTATCTCACAAAAATTGGAATGGATAATGTTAGAGAACATGAAATTGAATTAACAAAGTATGCAATAGAGAAATTATCTGAAGTTAAAGGATTGCATATCTATGGTACAAAAGATATCTCAAAACGAGGTGGTGTAATTTCATTTAATTTTGCAGATGTGCATCCACATGATGTTGCTCAAATAATTGATGAAGAAGGAATTGCGGTTCGTTCAGGCCATCACTGTGCACAAGTTTTGATGGAACGACTAAATGTTGCTGCAACTTCAAGGGCTAGCTTTTACATTTACAATACAAAAGAAGACATTGATATTCTGGTAAATTCATTAAATACTGTTGCAAAGGTGTTCAAATTATGAGTAGTAACGCAGACATTTATCATGAAATGATAGTTGATTATTCTCGTAATCCAATTAATTATGGTGAAATTGAAAATCATGATGTAACATTTCATGATTCAAATCCATTATGTGGTGACAGTATTGATATTGATATGAAAATTGATGAAAACAAAGTCACTGACATTAAATTTCATGGAAAAGGATGTGCAATATGCATGGCTTGCTCTTCGGTTTTAACTGAGATTACAAAAGGAAAGAGTATCGATGAGGCAAGAGCCATCGAAAAAAATGATGTCTTGAGTGAATTAGGCCTTGAACATCTTCAGGCTGTTCGAATAAAATGTGCTTTGTTGTCTCTTAAAGTATTGAAATCTGCTCTTTACACATACATTGGAAAAAATCTTGAAGATACCTCTGATGTAGATAAACTAAAAGAAGAGGCAGCAAATCTGTACTAGTATGAGTGATTTTACTCCTACAACACCAATTGAAATACAAATACGAAAAATAATTTTTGAAAAATTCAATGATGTGGATAATATATTTACAAATGATGCAATTTTTGAAATTCTAAAAGAAAATGCTGACATTGATCCATCGTGGATAATTGACGATGTGGAAACTTTTATCAAAGAAATTTGTGATTCTGGTCTTGCACGAAATGTTGCACAAAATTTTACAACGATTCATCTAAAACTATTTGATTCTATGGAGAAAATTCATTGCAATCATTGTGACAATGATGTTTATCTTGGATCTTCTGAAGAAAGAGTTTGTCCAAACCCTTCTTGTAAATCTTCTATTTAGATCTGTATTTTACTGCAGCGTCTTCTAATGCTTTAATCATTGGTAGCTTTTCTCCAGTAAGATAAAGTACCAATGCCCCACCAGCTGTACTGATGTGGTTTATTTTTTCAGCTAATCCTTCTCTTTTTAGAACAGATGTTAAATGTCCTCCACTGACAATAGTTGTTGCCATGGAGTTTGCAACAGAATTTAGCAATGCCTTTGTTCCAAAACTAAAATTATCTTTTTCAAAAAATCCTGCAGGTCCGCTGATAAACACTGTACCAGCTCCCGCAATCAATTTTGAATAATATTCTACAGTTTTTGGACCTAAATCATAAATTTTGTCAGTTTTAGCAATCTCCCTTACGTCCATCTCTATCCTTTCTCCGTCTTTGTCTATTGCAATATCTACTGGTGTTGCAAAAACATCTGGATATTCCCCAATCAAAGTATGGGCCTTTGCTACAACTTCTTCTTCTCTTTTAATTCCAAGAGGAGATTTAATTCTGGCCTGAGCACGCATAAACACATTGCCAATCAATCCAGTTAGTAGGATGTGATCTGCTCGACCATTTTGAATCAACAATTTAATTGCCTCTAGCCTATCTGGAACTTTGGAGCCTCCCAGGACAATTACGTGTGGTGCTTTGGCAACTGTCATAATTTCATCTAAATTCTTCACTTCTCTTTCTACTATTCTTCCTGCACATGCAGGCAAGACCTGTGGGAATCCTACAATCGATGGATGAGATCTGTGGGCACTAGGAAATGAATCTAATACACAAAGATCGAATAATTTAGACAATCTTGAAACCATTATTGTCTTTGCAGCATTTTCTGGTGTAAACTCATAATTTTCTTCAGCACATAATCTGAGATTGTCTAAAAGTAACACATCCCCATCATCCAAATTCCTGATAGCGTTTTGTGCAGCTTCACCTATTACATCTTCCACATACTTTATTTTTTTATTCATTAGTTTTTCAAGAACTTTTGCATGTTTGTCCATTCCTGTATAGTCATTATTTCCAACTCTTCCTTGGTGTGAACCAACAACGACTTTTGCTTCTTTTAATGATTCTAAAGTTTCAATGGCTTCCTCAATTCTTTTGGTACCTGATATCTCCATTGTTTCAGGATCTATGGGGCAATTCATGTCAACTCTCAAAAAAACTGTCTTACCTTTTAGGTCAAAGTCGTCTAATGTGAGTACCTTCACGCCTCTACTATTATGCACTTGGTTAAATTCTTTGAGCCGATCAGAATTATTTCATCTAATCTTATTTGTAATTACTGATTCACAAAACCAAAACTTTTCAACTGACAAAAATTAAAAGACACGTACTTGAGGTTTAATTAATTGCAAAATTGGCTTTTTGATATTAGGTCTCGTTCTTTTGTTCTACTTACAATCTTATTTCTAATTCTTACTGCTCTTGTATATTTTGGAATTACTGAGAATTTTGATCAAAATGTAATTTTGTTTTTCTCAGAAAATATTGGAAATCCAACACTTGATCTAATAATGCAGTCTGTTACTGAAAGTGGTGAAGTATTGTGGATGTTGGGATTTGGAATTCTTATGTTGATTATTCCAAAAACTCGAAGAGTAGGAATTACTCTGATGATTCTAATAGTTCTAGCCACATTGCTTACAGGTTATGTCAAATGTGGTGTAGATAGAGATAGGCCTGATTTTGAATATGAGGCTGCTCCATTTCCCGTGCCTGTAAGTAAGGATACCTTTGCATTGTTCTGTGAGGGTGGTTATAATGCATCATTTCCTTCTGGACATGCTGCTAGATCTATGATATTTGCAATAATTTTGGGTTATGCCCTATCTGAACGATTTCCTCGTGGAGCATATCTTATGTTCATTTATCCCTTTTTGATTTCATTGAGTAGACTCTATGTTTTAGAGCACTATCCTATGGATGTAATTGGTGGAACTGTGATTGGAATAATGCTTGCAGGTGTTATGGCAAAAAGAACAAAACTCTATAAAATTTTTGATAAATCAAAAACCTAACTCAGTTAAACTAGTATTACTAATCAATACTATCGCATAGTGTTCATCATCATGATGATATGTCCAATATCTAATGTCTCTGATTTCATTTTTTTGTCTTAATCCATGTGTTACCCCTGTAGTTACAGTGTACCCAATTCTTTTTGCAAGTTTTGATTCTTTTGGCATGAGGACTCTAAACCCTTCTTTTCTTTCTTTAAATCCAAGTTTTATCATGTCTTCAACTGCTACCGTTGCATCTTTTTCGTCTTTTAGATCATATGTTTTTGAAATTGGTAGATCTTTTGGATGAAAATCCATACTTGTAGTAAAATCTATTAATTAATATTTTTTAAAAAATGAAATTTGCGATCAAAGTTAGTTAATTTTCTTAACTGGTAAGTCAAATCCTGATTATATTAACAACTTAACCGACTCTTTTGTTTTTGAGTGATTATTGGCATCATTACAAAAATTAGTAATTCAATTACGTAAAAAGAAACAAGAAGCATCAAAACTTAGGCAAAAAGCTGAAAAACAATTCAAAGAAGTACGTTCTACTGAAAGACGTTCATCTTCAGGATTGACATCAATTGATAAAAAAATTGAATCAGAAAGAGAAGATATTTCTGATGTATCTACAGTATTAACTCAAAAATCATCACAATTAGAAAGTATTGAAAGACTAGTGACCGCAGCACAAGAGAAGTTGACACGAGAAAAAGAGTCAATTGAGCAAGCAGAACAAGAAATTGAATTTGCTGAAAATTCTGAAGAAAAACAGAATGCTGAGGCTAGACTACGCTCATTACGTGAACACGTTCAAGAATTAGAATCTGAAATTAAAAATCGGCAAAAAACTGCAAAAAAGATTTCTGGAGATGTTGACACTTTCTCTAATGTAAAATCAAAAATTACATCAAAAATTCAAAAACAAACAAAATCCAAACCTTCTTTGCGTGAAAGTATGACTACCAGTCATAAGGTAGCAGAAAAACTTGCAAAAGAAGTGGAAAGACGAATAAAAGCAGAGGAATCTGCAAAAAAAGCACTAGATAAAGTATCTGCAAAATTACAAGAACTTTTAGTAAAGAAACGAAAATCAGCTAAAAAGAAACCCTCAAGAAAAACTGCAGCTAAAAAGAAACCCTCAAGAAA
>JBHHVV010000055.1:0-8815 GCA_046754445.1 Candidatus Nitrosopumilus sp. | reverse complement strand
TGATGAAACCATTGATGAAACCATTGATGAAACCATTGATGAAACCATTGATGAACAAGTAGCAAAAACAACAAAAACTTCAGAAAAAATTGAAAAGTCTGAACCAATTATTCAAAATACTATAGACATAACTCCTGTTCAAACAAAAGATTCCATGACAAAAGAAACTATTTTAAAAATTAAACCAGTTACTGAAATTAAAAAACAAACTAATCTAACTGTTGAAGACATAGAATTAGGAAAATTACTAAATCAAATCAATCTAGAATGTGATTCAAGTACATTTACTGATACTATAACATACTATGACGGTATGGGGCCTGCATTGTATAGATTATGTAATTTTGAAAAATCTTTGAATTTTTTTAATGAATCACTACTCAAAAATCCACACAATGTAGAAATTCTAGTTAACAAAGGCTCTACCTTAGGAAAATTGGGGTTTTTCTCAGAGGCAGTAGTGTATTATGATCAGGCTCTCTTGTTAAATCCTGATTTTTTACCTGCTAAAAACAATAAGGCAAATGCTCTTGCAAACTTGAAACATTTTGATGATGCAATATTATTGTATGAAGAAATTCTAAAAGAAAATCCAAGTTACTCTACTGTAAGAAACAATCTTAACATCGCGTTATCTCTAAAACCTGTAACTCATAATATAATTGAGAATCATGTAGACTATGATCTTCAAAATATTATTTATTCAGAAAAATTAGATGTTAAACTAATGACTCCAAAACAAGAAAAACAAAAACAAAATAATTTTTTTGACGAGATAGGATTTGCATTTTCTTCTCTAGGTTCACTGTTTGGATTTTTGAATTAATCCAATCATTTCCATGCGTAATTTTTCAATAAACCTATAAAGCCCTGCAGAGTGGATTGACATAAGGAAAAAATATGAGTAAGATTCTTGAAAAATCTTTGAAAGATGCCCGTAAAGAAGAAAAGTTAACAATGGGTACTAAACAAGTTTTGAACTCTATAAAAAATTCCAAGCTAATTGTATTGTCTCAATCAGTAGGTAAAGAAATGGTTGAGCAAATTGAAGCAGATGCAAAAAAAGAAAAAATACCATTAGTAAACTTTCAAGGAACCTCTGTCGCATTAGGAAGACTATGTGGCTTGCAATTTAGAATTTCAACAATTTCGTTCACATCAATAACTGATGCAAATATCAAATCAATTTTAAAAGATACAGAAGCTGAGGAAAAAAATGATTAACTGTATTCTGTTTGAAAGTTTAAATGAGACAATTTTTGTCGGAGATAAATAGGAATTCTTATGACACAATCAATCAAGTTAACAACAGATCAAATGAGAATGATGTCTCTTTTCCAAAATGTTACTGGTGCAACCGCGCGAGATTGCGTTGAAGATGAAAAACAAGATAGAGTAATTTTTGTAGTAAATACCGGCAAGATGGGACTTGCAATTGGCAAGGGAGGCGTTCATATCAAATCATTACAAAATATCGTTAAACGCAATGTGGAGCTAGTAGAATATGATGAAGATCCAGCAAAATTTTTGTCTGGTTTGCTAAATTCTAAACTAATTTCTGAAGTAAAAATAAATAATCGACCAGACGGGACAAAACAGGCAATCGTTATGGTAGATCCAAGAAAGAAAGGAATTGTTGTAGGACGAGAAGGTAGAAATGCCGAGAAAGCAAGAATGCTTGCCAAACGATATTTTGATATTACTAGCGTTTTGATTAACAGTCCTGAACGCGCAACTTTGGAGATGTAGAATTTGAGAAAATCACCCCTTGGATTATTTGCTGGAAGAGTATTAACAACTAAAAAGAAGAAACAACGTTGGGCAATTTCCACATTCAAGAGAAGAAAATTAGGTATTGATAAAAAAGCAGACCCACTTGGAGGTGCTCCTCAAGCAAGAGGAATAGTTTTAGAAAAAGTAGGTATTGCAGCAAAACAACCAAACTCTGCAATCAGAAAATGTGTAAGAGTTCAATTAATTAAAAATGGTAAAACAGTAACAGCATTTTTGCCACGAGATGGTGCAATGAACTTTATTGATGAACACGACGAAGTACACATTCAAGGAATGGGTGCAACACAAGGTGGTGCAATGGGAGATATTCCGGGAGTTAGATTCAAAGTTTTCAAAGTTAACGGAACTGCCTTACATGAACTAGTAATTGGAAAGAAGGAGAAACCAAGGAGATAGAAATGGCACAAACCAAGAATTTATTATTATTTAGAAAATGGGACTTGTCTGATATTGAAGTTAAAGATCCTGGATTAAAGACTGCAATTTCACTTAGAAAACAAATCTTACCATACACATATGGTCGTTCTGCCCTAAAGCGATTCAACAAAGCAGATGTTAACATTGTTGAGAGATTCATCAACAAGACAATGCATTTTGGTAAAAAATATGCAAAGAACACAGGTAGAATGACTGGAAAGAAAACAAAATTACTAAACACAGTTAGAACTGCCTTTAACATTATTGAACTAAAGACTGGACAAAACCCTGTTGAGATTTTAGTTAGAGCAGTAGAATTTTCAGCACCTAATGAGGATACAACTAGAATAGTTTACGGCGGTACAGTCTATCACGTATCAGTTGATGTTGCACCAATTAGAAGAGTTGACTTGGCTTTGAGATTTATTGCAGATGCAATCAAAGAGGCAACGTTTTCCAATCCAAAACCCATTGAGGAACACATGGCAGAACAACTAATGCTTGCAGCAGCAAACGATCCAAATGCTCCTTCTGTAAAGAAGAAAAATGAGCTAGAAAGAATAGCACAGGCTTCTAGATAGAAATTTTACCAGTAGCCCGAGGCAGATTCGAACTGCCGTCTCCGCCTATCCACTCTTGAGATCCAGAGGGCAGAATCCTTGATCTAAAATTATTATTTGACCGCTAGACTATCGGGCTACCAAGAAAAATTCTGGTACTTTGGAATATAATCATTTGCTGTTTACTTTATTCTGACTTCATGAATTGCAGTTCCATAATCACATATTGCCTTCAGCCTCATGTATGGAATTAATCTGTAATGGATGGAGTAAATGTCTCCTTCTTTCCTGATGATTCCTTTTTGTAATAATGATGCCAATCCTCTTGACGGAATATTAATTGAGATATTTTTTTCTTTGCAAATTTGTGTTCTTTTGTTTTGAAATTGTTTTAATGAAAATGTAACATCATTGATTTCTAAAATTAATGGCCATACAATTTCACTCCAAACAAATCTTCTATTCTCTGTTGCTGAGGCATACTTTCCTTTTTCACTCAACATTAATAACATCACTTGGAGATGTTATAACTTGATTGTCACTAAATGAAATCAAAGAGTCGTTAGATTTACTTCAAAAGGATTGGGACGTTGACCCAATACTGCGAAAATTCATGTTAGGTGAAATCAATGATGTATCTGATTATCCAGTTAAAGTCAAAGATGTAATATTTCATGTTCCTTATCTTAATTCTGAAAAAAAATTCATCTTGTGGAAATGTTATTGGCCTGATTGCCACAACTGTTGTGACAGACAAGGAAGACTACCATTGACATCAGATGATTTGATTACAATTGGCAAAGGTTTGAAATATCAAAGACCATCAGAGTTTGTAAAAAATGAAACATTAACTGTGACCTATCAGGAACCTGGACCCTCAGGACAAATGACTACGATGACTACTATTAATCTGAAAAGAAAAACTAACGAGACAGAAGCGGACGATGGAACTCATATCTCTTGCAGATTCTTAGATGATAAAGGAGGCTGTAGCATGCATCCAGACAGACCTGGGGTGTGCTATCTGTATCCATTTTCTAGCTGGCTTGAAAATGAAAAGGGAACTGCACGTGTTCATGCAACGTATCAATTCACTGGGGACTGCCCAGGATTTTACTTGGCTGAAACACTTGACCCAATGAAGGATGAATTCAAAGATTACTCTAAAACAATTTATGATTACAACATGGCATCAAATAGAACAAATCGTGAAGGGTTTGGTTCTGTTAGTTTCAGTTAGGCTTTAGCTACTTTCATCAAGTCGCCGATTTTAATATCCATGCCAAATCTGTCTTCATGTTTTTTCATGTATCTGAATATTGCAATAAAGTCTGGTAGTGCCTTGAAGAAATTAAAGTTCTTGTGAATTTTTGCTCTGACGAAATTGAAAACTTTTGCATACACTTTGTAGTGTTCTTCTACTGCTTTCTCATATGCTTTAAAATCATTCATGTTTTCTAAAAATATATCAACACACTGCATTGATGGAATGATTCCTTCACCCAATAATGCATAAACAGTACCAATTGATTCTCCAACTCCTACAACTTTTCCTGAATAGTATGGCTTGCATCTATCAGGTGTTGCTAATCTAATCGGTCTTCCCTTTGTTGCAAGAATTTTGCCACCATGTTTTTTGAGGAATTCATCTGTTGCTTTGATATGATTTTTGTTGTAATCGCCAGCTCCAATATGTGCCCATTTTTCACCTAGTGGGAAATACCAAAAGTATCCTGACATTCCAGGGAATGGCTCAATGTAAAAGTCATCATATGGCAATTTATTTTCATATTCCACCTTGTACTCATATGTTGGCAAGAAGAAATCTTCTTTTAGTTTTGGCAAGAATGCTCTGTGGAATCCTGTACAATCAACTATCATGTCATATTCTTCTTCTAATTCCTCCAGCTTTGGTGGAGGACCATAAATTATCTTACAGTCTTTAATGAAATCTTTGATTAATGCTAATTTGTCATATGTACAAAGTCCCTTTAACCCAATGTCAAATTTTACGTCATTGTTCATCTTGACATGCATATTTTTTCCATCGTGAATCAGAAAGTCATCAAAGTTTCGTCCTGTCTTTTTGCAAAAGCCATCAAGTACATGCTTGATTGTTCCCCATGCACAAATAGAATCATGTTTATCTTCAGTCATTCTTTCATAACCTACTGCTTCATGTTCTGTATCTTTTAGTCTGGCCATAAGATATGACCCTGCCACACCCATTCCCATCACTGCAATCTTCAAGATGTTCTGCGATCCATGCAGGCCTAATAAATACACTATCTGGAAATTTTTTTGTATCGCTTGATTATCATTAGTAGGAAAAAGTAGTGCCAGTTAAATAAGAAAGTCACATAATAATTTTGAAAAGGTCGTCTATCGTCTGAATACTACAAGTTTCAGGCCTTAAGACAATCGCTGTCATCAGATAACAAAAGTTACTGATCTTAAGCGAAGAGCTGTCATCTTTTCCCGTTGGGAATTGATCTTAAGCTCGCCCCTTTTTTATTAAATTAAATTTGGCTTTATTTTGGAATTATCATGGATACCTTTGATGCAATAAAGACCAGACGTGCAATCAAAAAATTTGATTCAAACTACAAGATGACTCCAGAAGATGTAAAGTCCCTGATGGCACTTGCAATTTTAGCACCTACCAGCTATAACCAGCAAAACTGGAGATTTGTAACTGTTACAGACCAAGAAGTAAAAGAGAAGATTTCAATTGCAGCTAGGGGACAAGCCCAACCAAAAGATGGATCTTTGGTGATTATCCTTACTGGAAATCTTAATGCATGGAAAGAAGAACCCTTACGCTACTGGAAGAATCATCCAACAGAAAAGCAAGAATATGTCAAAGAAGCATTGGCTAGAAAATATTCAGACAGTCCTCAAAATAGACGTGATGAGGCAATGCGTTCATGTGGATTTGCAGCACAGACAATTATGCTTGCAGCCAGACAGATGGGTCTTGACTCTTGTCCTATGGTAGGATTTGAATATGATCAACTAGCAGAGATTATCAAACTTCCAGAGAATCATGTTATAGTTATGATGATTACTGTTGGAAAGGCAGCAGAACCTGCATTGGAGCGAGGTGGCCAGTTACCACTTGATCAAGTGGTCTTTGAGAACTCGTTTTAGAATTACACGAGTTTTTATGAGATAAAGAGTATTATTATTTATGGTACTTTTGTGGATTGGAATTGCAGTAGGTATTCTAATTGTAGCTATACTAATTGTGAAAGCCAAAAAAACTAATCCGCATGAGATAGCTGGTATGAATATGCATTGTAGTAAGTGTGGTTTTGAAACTCATGGAATGGCATGTCCAAAATGTGAAAAGAGATCATTTGGCGTATAGGTTTCTCTTTTCTAGTTCTTGTAATAATTTATCATAATTTGAAAACTGTACTGCATCAATTCCTTCTGAGATGGCAGACTCTACATTTGGTTTTAGGTCATCGATAAAAAACAATTCCTCTTTTTGGAATGGAATATTGTTAATTACATGATGATAAATTTCAGGTTCAGGTTTTGCATGTCCAATCTCATATGATAGAAACTTGTGCTCAAAATGATCTAGTGACATTAGATTCTGAAAAACAGAAAATGTTACAGGTTCTGTGTTGGATAGAATACCTACAGTAATTCCATTGTTTGATATTTCTTGTGACAGTTTTGCCACTGAATCATTTAGTGTTACATTTTTTCTAAAAATTCTATCTAACAGTGATTTATTGTACTCCATTAGAGTATACGATTGCAGCTTTTCTCCGATGTTGTACCACAATTCTCTTTCTCCAATTCTTCCAGTTGCAACATCTGGCAAAAATTTCTTAAATTCTCTATCTACATCTTTTTCTTCTAGCTTGAAATCCTTTGATATCTCTTTGACAAACCATGCATCGTCCCAGTTTAGCACAACTCCTCCAAGATCAAAAAGAACACATGATATTGCCATTTGAAAAATTTTTGAACTATGGATTATTTTTATTTTCTACTCTAAAATTATGTGTTTTTTTTGAACAAAGTATTTGCTATATACTGAAATTATTATGGAATAATTGTGGATTTAGAAGAGGTTGAGGAATTTATCGATGAGTTCCATGAGCGAATTCTTGGAATAACGCCTCCTAGAAAGGATAACTAGATTTGTAATACCTTTAAGTTTGTAATTTGGATATTGTAATTGTGAGTGAAAAGAAATTTTATACTTGTAAGAATTGTGGGGCTGAATTTCCATCAACTGAAGTCAGATTGTATTGTAAGGTTTGTAAATCAAATTTAGATAAATCAGGGTTAATTCCCAAAGCGTAAAGCCTAAAGTTGGATATTTTGAAGTAAATTATGGCAAAATCTCTAGGCGAATACACACTTTCAAAGACATCATCAGTAGCTAGTGAGATTCAGTGGAGCAAGAAAAACCCTGCCGATCCTGACAAGCCAAAAAAGAAAAAGAAAAAGAACACTACACCAACTAATATCATTTCATCAGGTAAAATAATGGAACCCGTAGAAAAAACATTCAAGGTTGATGAAAAGCCAAAAAAGAAAAAATCTGGCAAGAAATTTGAAAAATCTACACTAACATCAGACAAGATAGAGCGTGGGTATAGACGTCCTGGTAGGTAATTTTTCTAATCCCTTAAATTTGAAAAATTCGTAGATTGTTTATGATTTGTAAAAAATGTAATGTCGATATGGACATTAGAGTACACAAAGACAAAAGGCGAGGAAATGAGAGCACTAATAATTCAACTGAATACTATTGTCCAAAATGTGACCATGCTGAATATGGAAATTAAAATCTGAAATGTTAAAATCAATAATAATTAGAATTGTTGCACTATCTTTGCTTATAGGGTTTTTAATTTTAATTGGAGCCTTTCTTAAATGATAAATCCTTAAGTTTGATTTCCAATTTTAGGGAATTGTTGAACTGTTTTGTCTGCTCTAAAAAGAAAGAAGACTTTGAGGTCTGGACAAACAAGATGGTGATTGGTGCAACATATGATTCAGTGTTTCAGGAACATGATGTAGTTAAAAATTTGCAAAGAGATTCAGTTATTTGTCATATGTGTATGAAGAAAATTCAAGATGAGGTTGATTCTAGTAGATGAATAAAGTACTTCCGGGAGTCGTTATTTTGGGAATAATTGCTGCAGTTGTAATTTTTACAATGTCTGATGATTCAACTGAAATTCAAGTTAATGATGAACCAAAATCAGAATTAACATCTACTGCACCACCCATACAATTATCTCCAGAACCAATACCTGATCTTAATTGTCTAGGTACTGCTCAGTGTTTTGTTGGAACAGTAACAAAAATAATTGATGGTGACACAATCCATGTAGATTCCCAATCAGTCAGATTTGCATTGTCTTCTGCACCTGAATTGAAAGGGTATGGTGGAATTGAATCTAGAAATTTTATAGAGACCCTGTGTCCTGTTGGGTCTTTAGCTATAGTTGATGAAGACGATGGCCAAATTCTTGGAAGCTATGGTAGATTGGTTGGAAAAGTTACTTGCAATGACGTTAATCTTAATGCAGAGTTACTTGATGCAAGTTTAGGGTATGTGGAATTGAGGTTTTGTGATTCTAGTGAGTTTGCAGTAGAGCCCTGGGCTCAAAAACATGGATGTGATTCAAGTTCTACTACAGAGACGATACCAGAATCATTATCTGCTGAAAAAAACTGTGATGAATCATATCCTGACTTTTGCATTCCATCTCCTCCGCCAGATTTAGATTGTGGGGATGTGCCTCAGAAGAAATTTACTGTGTTACAACCTGATCCTCATGGCTTTGATGGGAATAATGATGGAATTGGATGTGAGTAGATGGGATTCAAAGATAGATTCGTAAATGACAAGACTGGAAATTATTCAGTAAAGATTCAGTGTACTGGATGTAACCGTATTACTGTAGTGAAAATTCCATCAAACAAATCTTTTGAAAAATGGAGAGAAGGAACCTCTTGCGGTCAATGCAATGCAAAGAATTGTTGGGTTAAAGTAGAATAAATGGGAT
>JBHHVV010000054.1:0-8816 GCA_046754445.1 Candidatus Nitrosopumilus sp. | reverse complement strand
AATGTAGATAATTTTTTAAACAGTATCTGAACTTCTTCAAGTATGTTATCCAAACGAACTATTATTGGATTAGTTGTTGGAAGTGCAATAATTGCGATTGGAGGTTATTCTTTGATTCTTCATATTGGAACTATTACTATAAATGAAAATTATGTTGTAGCAGTAGGTGATTCAGTTCCTTATACAATTCCTGCTCCTGAAGGTACACGACAAACCATGAAAATTACCGGTGATGCATTTGATCTAAAACTTGAAAGTCCATCTGATGGTTTACAGATTCCAAATACTTCATATAAAAAGGAATTAAACTTGGATTGGACTCATTTAGCAGACGGTGAAACACGAATTCTTGTTCAAAATACTGGAAATACTGAATTGACAATTACAGGAGAGTTAGAAAGGACTTCTGACCCAATATGGTTTACATTTGATCTTATGGTGATTACATCTGGAATGGTCATCATTGGATTCAGTATGGGTTTCACCCTAAGAAAACCTAAAGGATTTTAGCTCAGTTTTGCAGAAGGATAAGAACCTAAAACTTTCATGAATAGAGTATCCTGTTTTATTTTATCTAGTATCTCTATAATCTGAGGATTTTCTTTGTGTCCTTCAAAATCTACATAGAAATTGTATTCCCACGTGTTTGTTTTGGTAGGTCTCGATTCAATCTTTGTAAGATTGACATTATTTTTGTGAAAATTTTCAATTATTCTAAATAACGAGCCTGGTTCATGTTTGATTGAAAATATTATCGATGTTTTGTCGTTATCTGTTCTGGGACTAGAAGTTTTGGACATGATCAAAAATCTAGTATAGTTATTCAAATTATTTGCAATATTTTCTGCTATGATTGGCATGTTGTAAATTTGTGCAGCATCTTTACTTGCAATACTGGCACAATTTCTATTGCCTAATTCTTTTATTATTTTTACACTACCTGCAGTATCATAAGCAGGAATTGTTTTCATATCGTGTTCTTCAATG
Organism: Candidatus Nitrosopumilus sp.; assembly: GCA_046754445.1. Lineage (GTDB taxonomy): Archaea > Thermoproteota > Nitrososphaeria > Nitrososphaerales > Nitrosopumilaceae > Nitrosopumilus. The sequence goes on along the minus strand of JBHHVV010000054.1, from coordinate 7,829 downwards.
AATCTTCTGCATTGACCTAAAGCTTGTGGGTGAGAATATACTGTATCAACTTCATCTAGTTTTCCATTACCTATTAAACAGTGCTCTATTCTATGATAAATTTCCCCTATGGCATTGAGCTTTGTAGAATATAACAGATCATAACTTTCCCCTACACTTCCTTCCAACGAATTCTCTACAGGCAAAATTGCATATTGTGTTTTATCAGTAGATGTGTTTTCTAATACGTCTGCAAATGTTGAAAGAGGTACTGTGTTGATTTCTTTATTAAAAAATGATCTTGCAGCAGCTTCACTATATGCTCCTCGTTCACCTTGGAACGAAACATCTATCATTTCTTATTCTCTCAAATTTATGAAATCGCTGTTTCCAAAGTTGGAAGAAAGTTTTCTTTCATCAATCCATGCACATTCTGTACATTTTATAGCATCACGCATTGGAACTACTTTACCTCCACATTTTCTACATTTTGTGAACAAAATTCCTAAATTTGGTTCATTAATTGCTGCATGAATCGTACCATTTAGGTGATTTAGAATTTTTAATGTCACAATATCATTTACTAGTGCTACATTTCTTATTCGTAAATTTCGTGTTGAGCATACACATTCTACTTTTGATGTGGTAGGTTTTCCATTAATGTAATCAATTGAAACTGCTATCATTGATGACATTACTGCAGCAACTGTCCCAATAATGATGTCTCCCACTTTGGGAATTGAAAGGAGCTTTGGATGTTTAATGTTTGCAGTTCTAGTTGTTCTATCGATGTCTTTTTGTCCAACCGTTGCTGCCCTTACCATATCTCCATCATCAAAGGTATTGTTTCCAGCCTCATATTCTTCAATAGATGCTATTTTATCCCCTGGAAATATTGCATTTTCAGACATGTTGAGATTTTTCTTTTTATGATTATAATTGTTTGTGGTCTCAATTCTTTGGCAAATCATATATCTACAAAAATATGAAAAAAATTATGAAAGCTTTGGTATATGATGAATATACTATTGATGATGATTTTTCCAAAATCTTAAAAATTAAAGATATCCCATCACCAAAACCAAAACCTGATGAAGTAATTTTCAAAGTTAAAGCAGCAGCACTAAACTATGATGATATTTGGGGGATGAGAGGAAAACCCTTGGCAATTCCTCTACCTCATATTTCGGGGACTGATGCTGCAGGTGAAGTTATAGAAATTGGTAGTGATGTAAAAAATATCAAAGTTGGAGATAGAATTGTATCTCATGGAAATATGTCTTGTAGAGTTTGTAAATCTTGTACTGATGGAAGAGAATATGATTGCAGGAAACGAAGTATTTGGGGTTTTGAGACAGGTCCACTATGGGGTGGATATTGTGAATGTACACATCTTCCAGAAGTAAATGTGGTTAAAATTCCAGATAATGTAACATATGATGAAGCAGCTGCTGCATCGATGACATTATTGACATCATGGCACATGCTAGTTGGTAGAGCAAAAATTCAACCTGGACAATTAGTTTTGATTATGGGTGGTAGTTCCGGTGTTGGAAATTACGGGATTCAAATTGCAAAACTTTTTGGATGTACAGTAATTGCTACTGCAAGTCCTGATAAACTAGATAAATTGTTAGAACTTGGAGCGGATTTTGCAGTAGATCATAGAAAAGAGGATTGGCATAAAGAAGTAAAATCAATTGCAAAAAAAATTCCTAAACCATACGGTGATGTACCTAGTATTGATGTGATTTTCGAACACATTGGTGGTTCCCATTGGAACAAGGAACTTATTTTACTCAATTATGGTGGTACGATTGTAACAACAGGTGCTACCACAGGATATGATGCAAAGACTGATCTTCGCCATATTTTCTTTAAGGGGATTAATATTTTAGGCTCGACTCAAGGAACAAGAGCAGAATTAGAACAAGGTCTTTATTGGATGTCTCAAGGAAAAATAAAATCAATTATTGATTCAGTATATTCTCTGGAACAAGCAGCAGAAGCTCATACAAAAATGCTGAAAGGAAAAGGTTTGTTTGGAAAAATCATTATAAAGCCAAATTTAGATTAATTATGACAGATCCTAAAGTAGATTCAATTTTAGATGAAGGAAATAGATTATTTTTACAAGGAAAACTCAAAGAAGCGATATCTTACTATGATAAAATTTTAAATGAAAACCCTCATCATCTCAGCTCATTAAACAATAAAGGATACGCTCTAAGTAAACTCAAAGATTTTGATAACGCAATGAAATGTTATGATTCTGCATTGGAGTTAAATCCTGACGATCTTTCTGTTTTGGTAAATAAAATATCTGCTTTAAGAAAACAAGGAAATTTTATTGAAGCAATATCTTTTTGTGATGAAATTCTAAAGAATAATCCAAATTACAATATTGTATTATATCATAAAGAACGTATTTTATTTTCTATGAAAAAATATGAAGAATCTATTTTATGTTGTAATAGTATACTAAATGATTATCCTGAAAATGGAGATGTTTTGTTTGATAAATCATGTTGTTTTATGATGCTCTCTAAGGTTGATGAGGGGCTAAAACTTCTTGAGAGGGCAATTGCACAAGGATTACAATATAAAATCAAAGCAAAAAAATCTAAATCCTTTGAAAAATTATCTGATGACCTTAGATTCCAAAATTTAGTAATATGATTACAACCAATGCGGAATTTCTAGATATTCATCTATGCTTTCATTTCGTAAAAGTTTGAGCAAAGCATTTGCCTGAGGTGTAGATAAAACAGGTTTGTCAAATTGATTATCCGTAGAAATTCTTGGGCATGCTACTTGAACAAAAGCATCAATTCCTTTGAGATTTCTTAATCTATCATTTGTAATGTCAGTTAGAGCAAACAATTGGACTATTTTTCCTTCATTTTCTAATTCTTTTTTCATTTTTAAAGCAAAAACTTTCGATAGCTGACCTTCTTTTAATCCTACAATTACCCCAAATGTTTTTGCATCTACTGCTTTGTATATTGCAAGAGTTGCCTGTTTTTTTAATTTCTGTGCAAACTCGGTAACTTCTCTTACTTCATTGAAATATGGATCTAAAACATATGTGGGTAAATTAGTTGATAGTGCAATTCCTGCTGCATGGAAATTACTTTGTCCTAAGAACACATATGCATCAACTTCTTTTTTTAATTCTGATGCTGGATAAAACTCACAACCAAACACTTGACCATCATTTAACTGTCCTTTACCTTTTCCAATTTTTACATTAATTCCATTTTCTGATAAAATTTTTTCAACGTTGTCAACTTGATGTAAATGCTGACTATCTGTAACCAACGAAACAGTTTTACCTTTTAAAATGTCAGGACATTTTCTTGCAACATCATCAAAACTTACATCATCAAAAGCATCAATTAAAACTAGATTTTTTTCTAATGATTCTGTATTGATTGTATGACCAATATTAAACTGAATTTCAGCTCCTAGAACCTTTGAACCGTTATAATTAAGATCACAAGTGCCCCAAGTGGTATCTGCTAAAACATAAGATGGTATTCCAAATTTTTCTGAAATTCTCATGGCAGTTTCTTGAACTTGAGGCAAAATTCCATCCGGACCATTTAGAGAAACTGATGCTGGATTTTTATCCTCAATTTCTTTGAAAATTCTTTCTTCGTCTATTACTATCAATTCAGCTTGGAATGTTACTTTATTAATTTAAATCAACTGAACCATCCAACAACTAAAAATGCCTTGATTACCAAAGTGAATCATGAAAAAAGAAACAGTTCTCAATATTGGCTTTGATGATACTGATTCTCCCAAGGGAATGTGTACTACTTTTCTTGCCTACAAAATTGTTGATTTACTAAAAAAACAAAAGACTGAATTCCTTGATTTTCCAAGATTGATTAGATTCAATCCAAACATCCCATGGAAAACACGTGGAAATGGGGCTGTTTCAATTAAAATTAAGACTAGAAATCCTTTAAACATTAAAACTCAAGTTAAAAAGCTTGTTTCAAAATACTCTGATGTCAAAAATGGTGCAAATCCTGGTTTAGTATTTTATGAAAATGATTTCATTCCTTCTGAGTTTACAAATTTTAGTAACTTAGCTTTATGGAGATTAATTAATAGAAATAATGCAAAAAAATTTGCCAAAAAAAATAATCTAGAGTTTTTTTACCAAGGAAATGGTCAAGGGTTGATTGGTGCAATAGGTGCAATAGGATATAATTTCCAAGATCATACGTTGGAACTTTTGAGTTACCGTAAAAAAACTAAATTTGGTAAAGAAAGAAAAATTTCTTCTGAAAGTGTAAAAAATATGCAAGAAAAAACTTTCCCAAATACGTTTAATAGTTTTGACACAAAGAAAGGAAAAATTTTGATTGCTCCTCATGGACCTGATCCAGTTTTTTATGGTGTTAGAGGAGAAAATGTAGATTCTTTATTGTATGCTTGTAATATTCTAAAAAGCGAAGAAAAATTAGATGGATACATGATTTTCAAATCCAATCAGGGAACAGGCGATCATCTGAAAAATGAATTAAATTTTGAAAACATGAAACCTTATGATTCCGGAAAAATTACTGGCATTGTATCAAACACTCCAAAAATTACAAAAGGCGGTCATGTGTTTTTCAAAATTCTTTCTAATAATCATGAATTTTGGTGTGCAGTTTACAAACCAACAGGAATTTCTACAGTTGCTTCAAATTTGATTAACGGAGACAAAATTTGTGTTGGCGGTGGAGTCAGAAAGGCATCAAAAAATTACCCACGCATAATTAATCTCGAATTTATTGATGTAATCTATCTTGAAAAATATCTTTTAAAATCAAATCCACTTTGTAAAAAATGTAATAAAAAAATGAAATCTAAGGGTAAGAATCAAGGATTTCAGTGCATTAGATGTGGCAAAAAAGCATCCAAAAAATTATCTCATGAGATTCCACGAAAAATCAAAAAACAATTGTATATTCCAATTATTTCTGCACACAGACACCTAACTAGGCCTCTACAAAGAAAGGATGTAATTAACAAATCCTCAAAATTTGATAAATCCATTTCATGGTTTTGTGTGTATAAGAAATAAATTTAAAATTTGAAAAATTCTGTAAACTATTTTATTTTATCTAATTTTTCAATATTTTTTCTAATCGTAATTTCTTTTTTGGATGATTAAATCCAATTTTCTTTTGGAATATTTTTAAATCTTTTTTGGATACTGAAGATAATAACTATCATCACAATTTGGTCCAGTAATTCTAGATGGAACATTTATTGAATTCATCATATCTCTAGATTGAAAAAGGCCTTTTTTGTTCATACTTTTTACTCTGATTACATTATTTGTTTTATCTACTGTTCCTTCATCATCAAAAAATGCTCTTAACCAAAAACTTTTTACTCTTTTTTCTGATTGTAGCACATCATCCCCAATTCTCCAACCTCTGGTGTCTCCTCCTCCAAGCTCTTTGATTCTTGAAAACACCCTTTTTGATTTGAACACTAAATCTGTTGATTTTCTTTTTCTTACTCTGATTTTATAAATATCAAAAACATCTTTAGAAAATTCTTCTAATAATTTATTGTTAGTATTACAATATCCAACTTCATATCTTATTCTATCTCGATAATATTTTCTTCCATTTACCATCTGAAGACTATTTTTTTCTATATAAGAAATCATCCAGCCATCTGAACACACATGTGCAGCTATTCTAGCCTCTTTTGGACTCAATATTATAGTGGTTAATTCTTGCTTAAATGATAAAGATAGCGGGGAACAGATTTGAACTGTTGAACTGCGGGTTATGAGCCCGCCGGGATGACCTAGCCCTAAATAGTCTGGCTTCCCCACCCCGCTGAACAAGAATGAAGTTCAGCCGTATATACGCTTTATCAAATTCTTGAAAGTAATTAATAGGATTTACAAAGTTGATCTTTTTGTGGATAAAAAAATCCAAATCATTGCGATTGTTGGCGCAATAGTATTTTCTGCATTTGTTTTAACATCTCCCTCAGATCCTATACCGTTACCTAAACCTACTTCAAATTCTGAAAATGATTCTGTCATTGTCTTGGCTGAAAAACTTGACAAACCTCGTGCAATTGCAGTATCTGACGATAGAATTTTTGTTACAGAAAAAGATGGATTCATTAGAGTTATTCAAAATGATGTTCTATTAGAATCACCCTTAGCTACATTTCGTCCTGCAAATGTCTTTGATGGGGGATTGTTAGGTATTGCAATACATCCAAATTTTTCTAACAATCATTTTATCTATGTTTTTTTGACATATGAGGAGGATGGAAATTTGTGGAATAAAATCATTAGAATAACTGAGTCTGAGAATAAATTACAAGATGCTGAAACTATATTTGATAAAATTCCTGGTTCATCATTCACTAATGGTGGGTTTTTGAAATTTGGACCTGATGAAAAATTGTATGTTGGAACTGGTACCATTTCTGATGCATCACATCTCCCTCAAGATCTAAATTCTTTGTCTGGAAAAATATTAAGATTAAATGATGATGGCACCATACCTGATGACAATCCTTTTTCAGACTCTCCTGTCTATTCATTAGGACATAGAGATCCACAGGGTATGACGTGGGATGACAACGGTAACATGTATGTGGCAGAATTTGGGCCTGAAAAAAATGATGAAATCAACATCATTCTTCCTGGAAAAAATTATGGATGGCCTGAACAAGAATGTTCTGGAGATGAAATCTTTGAAAATGCTATACTGTGCTATGATCCCAGCATAGAACCTGGTGGAATCTTGTTTTATTCTGGAGATAAACTTGATTTTGAATTTCCATTCATTATGGCTTCAATGAGATCTGCTAATCTATACCAAGTGGATTTTGAGAAAGGATTAAGCTCCCAAAAATCTATTCTCAGTGGAATTGGTCGTGTTCGTGACGTGGTAGAAGGTTCTGATGGAAGTCTTTATGTAATTACATCAAATACAGATGGAAAAGGTTTTCCAGATATAATGGATGATAAGTTATTGAGGATAATAAAGTAAAATGCCTGATTCATCAATTTCAAAGTTTTTTGAAAAATCAAGAAAAGAAAGGCTAGACATTGTTGCAAATTTTGCAGATCTCTCTAATGAAGAATTAAAAATTCTACAAAGTGAGAATGGTGGAATTTCTTTTGATAAAGCAGACAAAATGGTTGAAAATGCAATTGGGACATTTTCTCTTCCATTGGGATTAGCTACAAATTTCAAAATTAATGGCAAAGATTACATCATTCCTATGGTTATTGAAGAACCCTCAGTTATTGCTGCCGCATCAAAAGGCGCAAAAGTTGCACGAATTAAAGGTGGATTTGAAGTTTCAGCAATTGAATCATTCAGTATTGGTCAAATTCAAGTTTTGGATGTTAACATTCCTGAAACAATTCAACAGATTGAAAATTCTGCAAATGAAATTTTAGAACTAGCAAATTCTAAGAGTAATACATTATCTAAAATGGGGAAAGGTGCAAAAGAAGTTTCCTGTAAGGAAATTGATGCTCCTTCTGGAAAGATGCTTGTTGTTGAGATTTTAATTGATGTTGGAGATGCAATGGGTGCCAATGTTACAAATACAATGTGTGAAGCAGTATCACCTTTAATAGAAAGAATTTCTGGCGGTCGAACATTGCTTCGTATATTATCAAATTATTCAACAAGACGGATTGCCAGAGCAAAAGCAGTGTTTGACAAAGAAGCAGTTGGAGGAGAAAAAGTTGTTGATAATATTATTTTGGCATTTGAATTTGCTGATAATGATGTGTATAGAGCAGTTACCCATAACAAAGGTATAATGAATGGAACAATTGCTGTAGCAAATGC